>CALVWN010000071.1 GCA_944367415.1 uncultured Clostridia bacterium
ACCGATCCCGATACTCCGACAAGCCGCAATCAGAGATACTTTAAGATTTGAATATAAAGTTGCAAAATTTGTCGGAATGTGCTATAATGTGACTATCCGTAAGGGAAACTGAACGGAAATATTATAATGGGTTTTCGACGTTCAAGAGTCATTCCGATGATTTTGGGCGAGATCAAGCGGTATCTTCGCGACGGCAATTCTCTGCGCGTCTCCCGTTCCATTCGTGACGCTGCCTATAAGATCTTAAAAGTGCGCGAGAGCATCGAGGAGCATGACGAGGAAGCGACCATCGAGAAGATCGCAGAAGTCATGCAGGTGCAGGAAAAAGAGATCGCCTACGCACTCGATGCGATCTCCGATCCGGTCTCTCTGTATGAACCTGTCTATAACAAATCGGGGGACACGCTGCAGCTTCTGGATCATCTCTTCGACGAGACGCAGAGCGAGGAAATGTGGGCGGAGCGCGTCGCCTTAAAGGATGCGATCGCGCAGCTCACCGACCGTGAGCGCAAGATCCTGACGCTTCGTTACTATGAGGGGAAGACGCAGACGGAGATCTCCGCAGAAGTCGGCATTTCACAGGCGCAGGTCTCACGACTTGAAAAAAATGCGATCGGGATCCTTCGCAAAGAAATCGGGTAAGAACCGCGGCGGCGTTCAAAAAAGAACGCCGCCGATTTTGCGGACAGGCACGCATTTCAGAATGGGCGCATACAATAACAATATGGAAACGAGTTTTTGTGAGCTGCACCGAAAAGAAGTGGTGAATTTAACGGATGGAAAGCGCCTCGGTCGCGTGAGCGACGTCGTGTTCACATACCCCGAGGGGCGCGTGCAGGGCATCGTCGCGCCCGGCGGAAAGGGATTCCGATGGGGCAGAGCGGAAGTTTTCATCGACCTCAAAAGCGTCAAAAAAATCGGCGTGGACGTTGTCCTCGTCGATATCCGTTCTGCGCCCAAGCCCGAAAAGCATCCGGGAAAATGGGGGAAAGAACCTGCCTGCCCGCCTGACCGCAGAGATTATGGCGATTATGAATAGTTTTACATAGTAATATGTCTGACATACTACCATGCTTTTTATAAAAATTCAGCTCATCCGAAGGCGGATGAGCTGTTTGACTTATCGATGGTCGTAACAGTCGCATATCGTGCCATCCGGAAGGAATCCCGTGTCGGAACATTTCGGACAGGCGTACCGGGGAACAAAATCGGCATCCGTAAGCCCCAATCGTCCGAGTGCTTCCGCGCGCGCTTTTTTTGCGCGCGCGAGGCGGGCGCGGATCTCGGGCAACGTATCGGGAGCAAAGACTTCCGCCTTGGCGAGTTCGATCTCGCCTTTTTTGATGGCATTTTCCGCACGCGAGAACGCTTCGTCGCGCTGTGCCCTTGCTGCGATCTGTTCCGCGCGTGCGATGGCGGCGTTTCTGCGGGCGGAGTACCAGCGTTCGCGCTCCGTGCGCGCGTCCGCCGAGAGCGTCGCCTCGCTCTTATAGTCCTTCTGCTGTGCCGTATGCGTCTGTTCGGGGATCGCCTCGGGCGAGAGGATGCCTTCGCGTTTCCATTCGGAGAGCAGCTTGTTCATATAGGGAAGGGGCGCCGTCGCACCGGAGGCGCGCTTTGCCGCTTCGAGGATCATGGCGTCCGAAAAATTCCAGCTGCGCCAGGTGCCGATCATGTCGAGCGCGGACTGTGTCTTCCGGATGACGCCGCACGCCGTCTGGATCTTCTGCAGGAGGCGAAGTTCTCTGTTGCGCGACGCGCAGTACCCGCGCACGCTCTCAACGTCGACGATGCCTTGGGCATAGAGATCGTCCAGAAGCGCATCGAATTCGGAAAAGCCGTAGGAGAGCTTCATCGCAAGCGAGGCGAGAAGGCTGAGGCTCTCGGCGTCATAGCCGTGTTCCAGCCACTTTTCGGCGTACTCCTCGCAGAAGGGGCGCGGGTTGCCGATCTTGATGCCGAGCCGCTTGGCGACCAGATAGACGGCATCCGCCTCTTCCTTGCGGCGGGCGAGATACTCGCGCGCGTCGTGTTCGTTTTTGACATTCTTTTCGTAAAGCTCGGTGACGAGGGCGTCGAGCGTTGCGAGCGTTCCGTGACCGAGCGTCTGCGCACAGGCGAGGATCGCCCCGTCCTCCATGCCGAGTGCCGCCCATTTTTCGAGCAGAGTATAGTCGTTCTCCTGCGGTTTGCGCGCGATCCCGAGCACGAAAAAAAGGCGTGACAGTTCTTTTTCGCGCAGATGATAGTCCGCAAGGTCTGCCTGCACTTTTTCGTAAGTCAGCTTGTTTTCACGCACGAGCTTTGCCGCCTTGTTGAGGATGTGCGCGCAGGAGAGCTTTTCGCCGTCCTTCTTGGCGCAGTATTCCGCAACCAGTAAAAATGCCTCCTGCTCCATCGGATTGTTTTCGAGAAATTCGATGATGTGCTGCATTTCGAGCGGCGTGAAATCTTTTTTGGCGCGCTGCAGGATCTGATACAGTTCGCGGTTGAACGCGGCATATTTTTCGGGGCGGATGGATTTGGGGCGCCCGACGGCGGCGTTGACGGGAAGATATTCCACAAAGAGAGGGGTGCGCGAGAGGATCCTGACAAGGTCACATTCCTCCCAGAAGGAGAAGATCTCGAGAAGCTTTTCCTCGGAGAGCTTGAGGAGCTTTGCGCAGGTCGCCGCGTCAAAGTCGCCTGCGACCTGACACAGGTACAGTCCGTAGAGGTAGACGCGCACGGCGTCGCCGTCCGCCTGCGGCAGATATTTGGTGATGAACTGGTTCTCCACGCTCGTGAACATATTGGCGGTGAAGTCCTTGGAAAAGGCGGTAAACGACATAAAAAATTTCTCCCGGGTTTCACGTTCGCGTTCTCCCGAATATCGGGCGAACGCTTGCTTTTTTTTCAAAGCCGTTGTATAATAGTATATCATAAACGTCGGGCAAAAGCAATTTTTTCCGGCCATCCCCTGAATTTTTTCACGGTTGTCCTTTCAAGATGAACATTTTACACACTTCCGATTGGCATATCGGCAAGCGGCTCATGGATCGCGAGCGCCTGCCCGAACAGATCGCCGCACTCGAGGAGATCGCCGACCTGTGCGACAGATACGACGTCGACCTCGTCCTCGTTGCGGGCGACGTCTTTGACACGTTCATGCCGTCCGCAGATGCGGAGGAAGTGTTTTTCCGTGCCGTCAAGCGCATTGCGGGCGCGCGCCGCGCCGTCGTGCTCGTGAGCGGCAATCACGATGACGGCGTCCGCCTTGCCGCATCCGCACCGCTTGCCGCGGAGGAGGGGATCTACCTCTTCGGCGGAGGAAGAGACGTCATGCCCGTCGGCGGAACGCGCGGCGTGCGTGCCGTCGCATCGGGTGCGGGGTACGTTGTCATCGCCAACGAACGGGGCGAGCAGGTCTATATCAACGCACTGCCCTATCCGAACGAGGCGCGTCTCAAAGAGGAAAAGACGGAGGAGAGCTATGCGGAAAAGCTGCGTCGATGGATCGCGCGCGGTGAGGCGGGCTATTCCGGCGATCTGACGCATATTCTTCTGACGCACCTGTTCGTCGCGGGCGGCAAGGTGAGCGAGAGCGAACGGGATATCGATCTCGGCGGCGCGCGCGCCGTGCCTGTTTCGCTGTTCGGCGGGTTTGACTACGTCGCGCTCGGTCACCTGCATAAGCCGCAGTCGTTCGGAACGACGGTCTGTTACAGCGGTTCGCTGCTGCAGTATTCCTTCGACGAACAGGAACACAAGCAGGTCGTCCTTCTGCGTGCACATGGGCACGAGCTTACGCGCGAGTGTATTCCGCTCACGTCGGGGAAAAAGCTTGTCCGTCTGGAGGAATCGGATGTCGGCCGTGCCGCCGCGCTTCTCAAGGAGTACGAGGGGGCATTCGTCGAACTTACCCTCCATCTTGTCGCGCCGCTCACTTCGCAGGAGACACAGGCGCTGCGCGCCGCAAACGAAGGGCTTGTTTCGCTCATTGTGCGCACCCGGGGGAGCGAAGCCGCACCCGTCGTCTGTCGCAGCTCGCTCTCGCCCAAACAGTTGTTTGAAGAATACTATCGCTCCGTCTACGGGGAGGCGCCTGCCGATGACCTCGTCACGGCATTTTTAGAGCTTTTGAAGGAGAACGAATGAAACCGGTCAGACTGACATTTTGCGGCATCAATTCTTTCTCCGAACGCACGGAGATCGATTTTACCAAATTGCTCGAATTCGGCATTTTCGGCATCTTCGGCGACACCGGCTCGGGAAAGAGCACCGTGCTCGACTGCATCGGCTTTGCGCTCTACGGGGATGTCGCGCGGGCGAAGAACAGTATCGCCGATATCATTCATTACGCTGCGGACAAGGCGTACGTCCACTTTGAATTTGAGATCGTCTACGAGGGCGCGCGTCGCACCTTCCGCGTCGAACGCGACCTGAAGCGCAAAGGCCCCACGCAGTCGCTCAAAGTCTATGAGCGCAAGGGGGATTCGCTGCTTGTCCTAGCGGACGGCGTGCGCGACGGCAACGCGCTGCTCGAGCGCATCATCGGTCTGGAGCAGAAGGATTTTGAAAAGTGCATCGCCCTCCCGCAGGGCGAATTCGCGCAGTTTGTCAAGGCGGCGCGCAGCGAACGGCTGAAGCTCATCTCCCGGCTCTTCAATCTGGAGGCATACGGAGAAGCGCTGTTGAAGCGCGCCGGCGGCAAAATGACGCAGGCGCGGGAGGATCTCCGCGTCGCAGAGGGCAAGCTGGAACAGTACGCCGACCTGACCCCCGAGAGCTGCGCCGCCTGCCGGGAACGCGTCGCCGCGCTCACCCGTGAGGACGCGTCGCTGCGGAGCGAACTTTCCGCGCTGCGCGAGCAGGAAAAGGCGCTCGCCATGCGTGTACAGCTGCGCGCGGAACAGCTTCGCCTTACGTCGTCCATGCAGGCGCTGGAAGCGAAAAAGGACGAGATGCGCACGCTCAACGAGGAGTTGGAGCGGCTCGGAAAGGCGTCCGCCGTCCTTCGCGACAACGAGGAAGCCGTGCGCACGGCCGCGCGGCTCACGTCGTGCCGGGAAAACGATGCGCGTGCGCAGGCGGAGGAGGAGCGTGCCCGCAAGCAGCTCGACAAGGCGCTTTTGTGGGATGTCGCCGGGGCGGAGGCGCGCGAACAGGCGCTCACCGAAGCGGTGGCACAGGCAAACAGCAACTCTTTCCGCCGGAATGAGTTGGAAAAGGCGCAGAAAAAACTCGCCGCGACCGAGGCGAAACTTGCAACGGAGCGCGCCGCATTTGAAGGATTTTCCTATGAGGAAGAGCGTGCGGCCATCGAGGATGTGCTCGTCCGGCTCGGGAGCGGCAATTTCCTCACCTATGCCGAACAGAACGGCAAGGCGGCGCTCCTGCACGGCGAATATGCCGTCTTTGCCCGGGAACTCACGCAGCTGACCGAACGTCATCCGACGATCGATGCGGACAGCCGTCCGCTCATTGACAAATATACCCGTCTCTCCGAAGGCGGCACGACCGATCTCGCCGCGCTGCGCAGTGCGTACGAGCAGACGGAATCGCAGCGCAAGGAGCTAAACGACCGTCTTCTCATGCTGGAAAAGCGAAAGGGGAAATTCGACAGACATCTTGCCGAACTGCAGGCGCTTGCTGCGGAATATTCCGAGACGAAGGAGAGGATCGCGGAACTCACGAAAGAGGGGATCCCCGCGCCGACCTCCGGCGATCCGGAGGGAGAACTTCTCGCGTTCCGCCGCGAAAAAAAGCGCCGGATGCAGGCGCGCGAGGAGGCACAGAAGGCATTTTCCGAGGCGCAGACGGCGCACGTTGCCGCCGCGGAACAGCTGCGCGCGGCACAGGAGACGGATGCGTCCGCCCGTGAACGGCTCGGGCGATCCCTGCTTGCGGGCGCGTTTTCCGACGCTGCGCAGGCGCAGGCGCTCGTCGGACGGTACGGCGATCCCGAACGGGCGCGCAGTCGCGTCGAAGAATATAAGAACGAATATGCGGCAGTGCGTTCCCGGCTGCGCGAGCTTGCGAGCAGCGATCTTTCGGACGCCACGCCGGAGTCGCTCAACGCGCTGAAAGAGCAGATCGCGGCGCGTGACGCGCGTGCGTCGCAGTGTGCGCGCGAACTTGCCGTCGGACAAGAGGAGCTTGCCCGCAGCGAGGAGGGGCTTCGCCGCAAAGAACAGCTCAGCAGGGAATGTGACGCGTTCCGGACGACCTATGCCCGCTTCGAGCGGCTGAGAAAGCTCATCGAGGGCAATAAATTCATGGAGTTTATCGCCGAAGAATATCTGCAGACGGTCGCCGTCAAGGCGAGCGGCAGGCTGCTCTCTCTCACGGACGGCAGATATTTTCTGCGCTACGAGAGCGGATTTTTCGTCGGAGACAACTTCAACAGCGGAAATCTGCGCAGTGTCGGCACGCTTTCGGGCGGGGAGACCTTCCTTGTCTCGCTCTCCCTCGCGCTCGCGCTGAGCGCGGAGATCTGCGCGCGCTCTCTGCGGCCCATTGAGTTTTTCTTCCTCGACGAAGGATTCGGAACGCTCGACGAGCATCTCGTCGACGTCGTGATGGACAGCCTCGAGCGGCTCAAGAACGAGCATTTCTCCATCGGCATCATCTCGCACGTCGAGGAACTCAAACACAGGATCGAGCGAAAACTTCTTGTAAAAAAGGCGACCGAGCAACACGGTTCGCAAATTGAAATGGAGTGAGGTGGCATTTGGCTAGTACGTTTTTGACCCCCGTGACCCTCTGGAAAGACTTTGACGAGTCCCTTCCCCTTGAGACGGAGACGCTCTCCGAGCATCGGGATGAGGACGCGATCTTCCGTTCGGTGCGCTTCCTCGGCAGGAGCATCGGCGGGGAACGGGTGAAGATCTGCGCACAATACGTCCTGCCTGCGGGGGAGGAGCGCTTCCCCGCGGTCATGATCTTGTTCGAGGCAGGCTGCCCCTTCGACGAGGTGTTCGTAAGGCGCTTCGTCGCGCAGGGATACGGCGTGCTGTGCGTGGACTACTGCGGCGATAACGGAACGGAGGATCACACCGTCTATCCTGCGGCGGTGGACTATGCCAACTTCGTACGGGCGGGCAGCCATCTCGACCGCGCGGAACCGAGCGCGCGGGAGACGAGCTGGTACGAGTGGGCGGGCGTCGCGCGGTATGCCGCAAAATTCCTCGCCACCCGTCCCGAAGTGACGCGCTTCGGCGCGATCGGGCTGCGCACGGGCGGGGAAGTCCTGTTCAAGATCGCTCCCTATGCGCAGCTCTCGTGCATGATCTCCGTCTGTGCCGCCGGCTGGCTAGCTTATCGCGGGATGGAGAAGTTTGCAGACGGCGAAAAGAAAGTGTTCGACGAGGAGCATCACCGCTTTATCGCGGGGATCGACTCGCAGAGCTATGCGCCCTACGTCAAATGCCCCGTGCTGCTGCTCTCCGCCGTCAACGATAAAAAGCACGATTACGACCGCGTGTACGACACCTTTCAACAGCTCAATCCCGAGATCGACACGGCGTTTCTCTATTCCGAACACGGGAACGGGCTGATCGGTATGCATTCGCTTGCCGACATCGATCTCTTTCTCGACAAATATCTCAAGGCGCGCTCGGTGTTTCTCTGCGATCCCATCGCGCTCACGGTGGAGGAACGCGACGGCGCACTGGTCGCGCGGGCGGAATTCGACGGGGAAGGGGAACTGCGCGAGTGCGGCATCTTCTACACCGAACGCATCACCGGCTCGCACGCCCGTGACTGGACGCGCGTGCTCGGCACGCCCGCGCAGGTGCATGAAAACGTCGGAATTTTCCCGCTTTCCCTCTATGAAAAGAGCAGCCGCGCCCTCGTCTACGCGTTCGCCAATTATTCCAACAACTTTTCCGTGACGTCCAAGATCCAGGAAGTCACCATCAAAAAACCGTACCGGAATGCGTGCGTCAAGAGCCGCATCATCTATTCCTCCGAACGCGACGGGTTGAACGGGGTCTCCGGATTCCGCCGCCGTGCGCGCTCGATCGCAGACTGTTTTACGGACGGGCACGGCGTGGACGCCAAGCTCGTCGCAGGGTACGGCGGCATCCGCGGCGTCACGGCGGAGGCGGGCATCGTCTCCTACCGCGTCAACGAACCGCGCTATGCCGCGCCCGAGGGCGCGTCGCTGCGGCTCGACGCCTATTGCAGCGAGGACGCGACGCTCAAAGTCACCTTTTACTTCGATGAGGACGAGGAAAACGGCTTCAGCGCCGAAGTCCGCGTCGCAGGCGGGGGAAAGTGGAAGAGCATCCTGCTCGACGCGGCAGACTTCAAATCGGCAACGGGGGCGCATCTGGAAAACTTTTCCGACGCACTCTCCCTCGTCTTTGTCGGCAGCGCCGAAGTGCTGGTGAATAATCTCGTATGGATCTGACAGCGCTGCAACTTCATACCGTCGTCGAGACGAAAAAACCGCACCCGTGCGGCGGAAAACTGTGGGAGATCGTCCGTACGGGCGCCGACTACAAGATCCGCTGTCTCACCTGCGGAAGGGTGGTCATGCTCACGCCCGACGACCTCAAAAAGCGCGTCAGACGCATTGCGGAGGCGGAAAAATGACGCGCCGCCCCGCCATGCTCAACGAAAAGCGGGAGAGCCGCGCGTCCTTTGTCGTGCTTGTCGTCGTCTTTGCGCTCCTCGTGATCCTGCTCGTCTTTGACATTTTGCGCGCGAATTTTCTGCTCATCGTCGAAGTCAAGGGGGATTCCATGCGGGATACCCTCTACGGCGGTGAATTTGCGGGCGGCGATTACGAGGGCGGTGACATCGTGTATGCCGTGCGCGGCAGCGATGCCGAGCGCGGAGAGATCGTCATTCTCGACACGACGGGCAGCGATGCGTACGACCCTGCGGGGGGCGGCGTCTTCTCGGCGCAGACCATCATCAAGCGCATCATCGCGTTGGAGGGCGACTGCGTCAAGTGCGAAGGGGGCGTCGTCTATCGCAGGGAGGCGGGCGGAAACTACCGGGCGCTCGACGAGCCGTACGTTCGCGGCAGGACGCCCGATTTCCCCGAAGTGCGCGTGGGAGAAGGGGAGATCTTCTTCCTCGGCGACAACCGCGCGAACAGCGCCGATTCGGAGGATATCGTCAAGGAGGGCTACGGGCTGCTCACGACCGACGCGATCGTCGGCGTCGTGCCCGGCTGGGCGCTCTCCATCAAGGGATTTTCGACGGTCTGGGAGCGTTTTCGCTCCGACGTATTCGGCATCTTTATCATGGAATCATCTCATTCGGAGGATAACATATGATCAAACTCACGGCAGACAGCACCTGCGATCTTGGCGCAAGCATCGCCGCGCATGACATCGGGATCATGCCGCTCTCCGTCATTTTGGGGGACACGCCCCATCTGGACGGCGTCGACATCGTTCCGCAGGACATCTTCGACTTCGTCGACCGGACAGGTCAGCTTCCCAAGACCGCCGCGCCGAGCATCGGAGACTATGAGGACTTCTTCCGTCCCTTCGTCGAAGCGGGCGACACCGTCATCCACTTCAACATTTCTGCAAAGGCGTCTTCTTCCTGCTCGTATGCGCAGGAGGCGGCGAAGGCGTTTCCCGGAAAGGTGTACGTCGTCGACAGCAAGGCGCTCTCGACGGGGCAGGGACTGCTCATCCTCAAGGCGGCAGATCTGCGCGATGCGGGCGCATCCGCGCAGGAGATCGTGGAGAAGGTCAATGCCATCCGCCCGCGGGTCAACACCTCCTTCGTGCCCGATCGTCTCGACTATCTCTATAAGGGCGGAAGATGCTCGCGCATGGCGTTCTACGGCGCCAATCTTCTGAAGATCCATCCGCTCATCGAGATGAACGACGGACAGCTTGTCGCGGGCAAGAAGTACCGCGGCAGCATGGTCAAGTGCATCGAGCAATATATCGACGACCTCGCCGTCAAGTATCCGAAATACGAAAGAAGACGCTGCTTCATCACGCACAGCATGGCGGGCGAGGAAGTCGTCGAGGCGGCAAGGAGAAAGGTCGCCGAAAAGTTCACCTTTGACGAGGTGCTGGAGACGGTCGCAGGTTCCGTCATCACGGGGCATTGCGGCAGAAATACGCTCGGCGTGCTCTTCATTGCGGAGGAAAACGCATGACAAAGCTGTATTCGGACGCCGATCTCTGGGATGCGTATATGCAGCGCCGGAGGATCCTCGGCGGCTTTTTCGGCGCGACGGGCATCTATCTCGCGGGGTTTCTCGCGCTGCTGATCTACTATATCATGCTGCCGTTTGAAGATCCCAACCAGGGCTGGGTGGTCGCCGTCGCCTGCGTTCTGACGGCAGTGTATATCCTCTTTCTCTTTCCCTATATGGGGATCTGCTTCAAGCGCATCAACTGCTATTGCAAGATGCTCAAATTTATCTCGGTGGGGCTGAAGGAGTATTCCGTTGCGCCCTTCGCCGGCATCGAGGATTGGACGACGCGCGACGGCGTGGACGTCAATGTGGCGACCTTCCGCGTCAGGAATATCAAGCGCGACGAGGAAATGATCCGCCAGATCTATGTGGACGGCGAAAAGGATTTCCCGCCCTTCGAGGAGGGCGTTCCCGTCCGCATCATCTCGCAGGGGAACCTGCTCATCGAATACGAAATTGAAAAGGAGAACACGCAATGCGAGCAGTCCTGACGGTCACTGGTTCGGACAGATGCGGCATCATTGCCACGGTCAGCGTCTATCTGTACGAACATAAAGTCAACATCGAAGATATTTCCCAGACCATTCTCGGGGATCAGTTTGCCATGATCATGATGGTGGATACCTCCAGGAGTACGGTGGAATTCGCGCAGCTCGGAAAGGAGCTGACGGAGCTTGGAGAGAAGATCGGCATGACGGTGCGCCTGCAGCACGCCGACATCTTCGACGCCATGCACAACGTATAAAGAGAGACTATGTTCAGCAAGTTTGACGTCATTGAAACGATCGAAATGATCGAAAAAGAACACCTCGACATCCGCACGGTGACGATGGGCATCTCGCTCCTTTCCTGCATCCGTGCAAGCGCGAAGGAGACGGCGCAGGCGGTGTACGATCTCGTCTGCCGCAAGGCGGAGCGCCTCGTTCCCACTGCGGACGCGCTCTCGGGCGAATACGGTATTCCCATCGTCAACAAGCGCGTGTCCGTCACGCCCGTCTCGCTCATCACGGCGGCGTTCCCTTCGGAGAGCGCGCTCGTGGGCGCCGCCCTCGACCGGGCGGCAAAACAGCTCGGGATCGACTTTCTGGGCGGCTATTCTGCGCTCGTCCACAAGGGTACGGCGGACTATGAGGAGCAATTCCTTGCGACCATTCCCGAAGTGCTTGCCTCGACGGAGCGGCTCTGCTCCTCGGTCAACGTCGGTTCTTCCAAGTCGGGCATCAACATGGACGCCGTCCGCACGATGGGCGAGATCGTCTTAAAGACGGCGCAGCTCACGAAGGAACAGGACGGGCTGGGCTGTGCCAAACTCGTCGTCTTTTGCAATGCCGTGGAGGACAATCCCTTCATGGCGGGTGCCTTTCACGGCGTGGGAGAGGCGGATACCGTCATCAACGTCGGCGTCTCCGGCCCCGGCGTCGTACAGCACGCGCTCAAATTCATCCCCGACGCCGATCTCACCGATGCGGCGGAACTCATCAAGCGCACGGCGTTCAAGATCACGCGCGCCGGGCAGCTCATCGCAAAGGAGGCGGCAAAGCGTCTCGGGGCGCGCTTCGGGATCGTCGATCTCTCGCTGGCGCCCACGCCCGCGCGCGGGGATTCCGTCGCGCATATCCTCGAGGAACTCGGGCTGGAAGTCGTCGGCTGCCACGGCACGACGGCGGCGCTCGCCATGCTCAACGACGCCGTCAAGAAGGGGGGCGTCATGGCGTCCTCCCGCGTGGGCGGGCTGTCGGGTGCCTTCATCCCCGTCTCGGAGGACATCGGCATGATCGAGTCTGCGACGGCGGGCGCGATCACGCTGGAAAAACTCGAGGCGATGACCTGCGTCTGTTCGGTCGGGCTTGACATGATCGCCATTCCCGGCGATACGCCTGCAACGACCATCTCCGCGATCATTGCGGACGAGGCGGCGATCGGCATGGTCAACAACAAGACAACGGCGGTGCGCGTCATTCCCGCGCCCAGCAAGAAGGTGGGGGATGAAGTCAGCTTCGGCGGACTTTTGGGAAGAGCGCCCGTCATGCCCGTGCATACGGGCGATGGGGGGAAGTTCATCCGCCGCGGCGGGCTGATCCCCGCGCCCATCCACAGCTTTAAGAATTGAGACAAGGAGAATACAATGGAACGCAATCAGGTTGAAACGAAATACCGCTGGAAGGTGGAGGATGTCTTTGAAAGCGACGAGGCATGGGAGGCTGCGTTTGCAGAATTGGAGACACTGCCCGATTTTGCAGCTTTCCGCGGAACGCTCACGACGGCGGAGAACGTCGCTGCCTATTTCGCCGCGACGGAAGGCTATGAAAAGAAGCTCATGCTCGTCTATCTGTACGCTTTTATGAAGCATGACGAGGATGTACGCGTGACAAAGTACAATGCATACGTCGCAAAAGTGATGTCTCTCTTCACAAAGTACGGCGCGCTGACCTCCTTTGCGGAGCCCGAACTCACCGCGCTCCCCGAGGAGACGTTACGCGCGTTCGCGGCGGATGAACGGCTCAAGGATTATGATTACTACTTCTCCCGCCTGATCGCCAAGAAAAAGCACGTTCTCTCCGAAAAGGAGGAAGCGATCCTGGCACAGACGGCGGAGCCGATGAGCGTCTCCTCCGACGTGTTCAATATGCTCGACGACGCGGAACTCAACCTTCCCGAGATGGTCTATCAGGGAAAGCGCGTCCGGCTCTCGCACGGGCTTTACTCAGTCATTTTAAGCGGCCCCGACCGCGCGGCGCGCGAGACGGCATTCAAAAAGTATTATTCCGCATACGAGAAGATCATCAACACGCTTGCGACCACCTACTTCGGCAATGTCAAAAAGGACATCTTCTACAAGAACGTGCGCGGCTATGAGAGCTGCCTTGAGATGGCGCTCGCCGAGGAAGACGTCACGCGCGACGTGTATGACAATCTCATCGAGGCAGTCCACGAGGGCGCGCCCGCCATGCACCGCTACATGGCAGTGCGCAAGAAAGCGCTCGCCCTTGACAAGATGCATATGTACGACATCTACATCCCGCTCGTCGAGGATGCCGAACTGCGTCTTTCTTACGAGGAAGCGTACGAGCTTGTTTTGAAGGGGCTTTCGCCGCTCGGTGAAGATTACCTCGCGCTGCTGAAAAAGGGCAGAGACGAGCGCTGGATCGACGTCTGCGAGACGGAGGGAAAGCGCGGCGGCGCCTATTCCATCGGCATCTACGGGATGCATCCCTTCGTGCTGCTCAACTATCAGCAGACGACGCACGACGTCTTTACCATCGCGCACGAGATGGGCCATTCCCTCCATTCCTGGTTTTCGAACGGCACGCAGCCCTATGTCAAATCGGACTACAAGATCTTCGTCGCCGAAGTCGCGAGCACGGTCAACGAAGTGCTGCTTCTCAAGTACCTTCTGAAGACCACGCAGGACGCAAAGCTCAAAAAGTACCTGCTCAACTATTTCATGGATATGATCCGCACGACGCTCTTCCGTCAGACGCAGTTTGCGGAGTTCGAGGAGGAGGCGCACGCGATGGCGGAGCGCGGCGAACCGCTCAACAAGGACAATCTCTCCGCGCTGTACTATTCGCTCAACAAGAAATATTACGGCGACGCGCTCACGCACGACAAACAGATCGCCATCGAGTGGGCGCGCATCCCGCACTTTTACCGTTCCTTCTACGTCTACAAGTACGCGACGGGCATCACGGCGGCGATCGCCATTGCGGGCAAGATCCTCGCGGAGGGGAAGCCCGCCGTCGAGAACTATTTCAACTTCCTCAGGGGCGGCTGTTCTGCCGACCCCGTGACGCTGCTGAAGGGCGCGGGCGCCGATCTCACCAAAAAGGAGACGTTTGCCGCCGCCATGCAGGAGTTTACAGACGCGCTCGCCGCGTTCGAATCGCTCTCGTAACGGACTTGACACGGTAAGGAAAAACGCTATGGCAAACAATCAGATGCCGCACAACCTCGAGGCGGAGGCTGCGATCCTCGGCTGTATCATCATCGACGGCGACATTCAGTCCGAACTTCTGGAGACGCTCAAAGAGGACGATTTCTACCAGGAATCCAACCGCCTTGTTTATGAGGCAATGAAGAAGGTGTACGGTGCGCGCAAGCCCGTCGACGTCGTCACGCTCACCGATATGCTCGAGCGCGAAGGGATGCTTGAACGCGCGGGCGGGCTGCAGCGCATCACCGAGCTTGCGGAAGTCACGCCTTCCTCGGCAAATTACAGGCAGTATTTCGAGATCGTCCGCCGCGACGCCATCCGCCGCAGCCTCATCCGTGCCGCAAAGGGCATCATTGAGGTGAGTACGGAGGGCGGAGAGGCGCGCGACGCCGTCGCCTATGCCGAAAAGCAGGTCTACGATATCTCCAAGCGGGAGGACAACAGTCAGCTTGCGGGGCTTTCCGACGGCGTCGTCATCCGCCAGGTGCTCGGCAAATTCGAGGATATCCAATCCGATCCCAATGCCTACCGCGGGCTGGAGACGGGCTTCAAACACCTCGACCGCATCACCAACGGGCTGCAGAAGTCCGACCTCATCGTCCTTGCGGCGCGTCCCGGCATGGGGAAGACGTCGCTCGCTATGAACATCGTCGAGAACGTCTGTCTCAACAAGGGCAAGACGGCGGCGGTCTTTTCCCTCGAAATGCCGCGCAGCCAGATCGTGCAGCGTCTTCTGTGCGCCCACGCGAATGTGAGCATGGAGAAGGCGCTCTCGGGCAAGCTCGCACAGAAGGAGTGGAAAAATCTCATGATCGCGAGCGACAAATTGCAGAGGAGCAATCTCTTCATCGACGATTCCTCGCGCGTCACGCCGGCGGAGATCTTGTCCAAGTGCCGCCGTTTGTATGCCTCCGTCGGGTCGCTCGATCTCGTCATGATCGACTATATCCAGCTCATGGGTGGCGCGAACACCAATGCGAAGGGCGGTTCCTTTGAAAACCGTCAGCAGGAGATCGCCTCCATCACGCGCGATTTGAAGATCATGGCAAAGGAGCTTGACGTGCCCGTCATTGCGCTTTCCCAGCTGCGCCGTATCCAGACGAAGGAGCCGCAGCTCTCCGACCTGCGCGAATCGGGCGCGATCGAGCAGGACGCCGATATCGTCATGTTCATCAGCCGCCCCGACGTCACGGCAAGCCCCGAAGAACTTGCCAAAAAGACCGTCGTCAAGGGTGCCGCGGAGCTGATCCTCGCCAAGCACAGAAACGGCTCTCTGGGGCGCATCCAGCTGCGGTTCATCGGTGAGAGCACCAAGTTCGTCGATGTCGAAGATCAGAATCTTTCCGAGGAGGAGCCGGAACACTATGTGGCGCCTCCCGAAGGATATGAGCCGGAGGACGCTTTCCCCGGCGAATCGGATACGGGGATCCCGGAATGACCACGCGTATTCTGCCCGTCACGCCGCAGTCGCTCGCATGGGCAAGCGAGCTGATCGAACAGGGCGAGGTCGTCGCCTTCCATACCGAGACGGTGTACGGTCTGGGTGCCGACGCGACCAACGACGAGGCGGTCAAAAAGATCTTTGCCCTCAAGGGACGGCCGACGGACAATCCGCTCATCGCGCACGTCCATACCGGATACGACATCTCCGCTCTCGTGGAGACGCCCGCGTGGACGGCGCGCCTGCGCGACAAATTTCTGCCCGGGCCGCTCACGATGGTGTATCCCTCCAAGGGGAAGGTGAGTCGCTTTGTCTCCTGCGGGCTTGCGACACTCTCCATCCGTGTTCCTTCCTCTCCGACCGCGCAGGCATTTTTGCGCGCGGTCAACCGTCCCATCGCAGCGCCCAGCGCCAACCGTTCCAAACACGTCTCGCCCGTCACCGCGCAGCACGTCTACGACGACTTTGCGGGAGAGATCCCGCTCATCCTCGACGGCGGTGCATCGCAGGGCGGGATCGAAAGCACCGTGCTCGACTGCACGGGCGCCATTCCGCTCATCCTGCGCGCGGGGCTTGTCACGCGGGAGATGATCGCCGCGGAAGTGGGCGCGTGCGAATTTTACCGGCTTCACGCGGGGGAAAAGCCGAAGAGTCCCGGCATGGCGTACAAGCACTATGCGCCCGCCTGCCGGACGGCGTTCTTCCCGGTCGGCGATGCGGCGGGGGCGATCCGCTGCTACCGCGAGGAGGCGGGAAGAGGGGGCACGCCCGTTCTCCTGTGTGAACATGCCGTCTGCCTCGCGCACCCCGACTGCCGCGCGCTCGATCTCGGCGCGACGCCGGAGGAGATGGCGGCCAACCTCTATGCGCATCTGCGCACGGGGGAGAAGGCGGCAACGCTGCTCATCGGCATCGAGCCGGAGGCGCGGGGCGGCGTGATGGACGGCGTGCGCAACCGGTTGTTGCGCGCATTCGGACAGGACGCAAAGGAGCGCGGCAATGACGTATAAAAAGATTTTGTTCGTCTGTACGGGCAATACCTGCCGCTCGCCGATGGCGGAGGCGGCGCTGCGCGCCGAACTGAAGCGCCGCAAGATCCGCTGGTATAAAGTGTCGTCTGCCGGGATGAACGCGTGCGCGGGTTCGCCGATGGCGGAGAATGCCTGCAAGGCGCTCCGGGAGGCGGGGATCGCCTATTCGGAGAACTTCCATGCGCGCAGGCTCACGCCCGCCATGGTAAAAGGCGCGTACGCCGTCATCTGCATGACGCACGAACAGGCGTCGTCACTGCAGGGGGAGAACGTCAAGAGCATTGCGATGTTCGCAGGCAAGGATATTCCCGATCCGTACGGACAGGGGATGGAAGCCTACCGTGCGGCGCTGCGCACCATCTGCGACTGTCTCCCGCAGATGATCGCCATTCTCGATATTGAAAACGAAAATGAAAAATAAAAGGGGGAATCTCTCATGAAAATTGCAATGGCTTGCGACCACGGCGGACTTGCGCTGAAAAATGCGGTCGCCGAATGGCTGAACAAGAACGGCTATGAAGTCGTCGACTTCGGAACGGACAGCTTCGTTTCCTGCGACTATCCCGACTTTGCGCTCAAGGCGGCGGAGGCTGTCGCGTGCGGAGACTGTCCGTTCGGCATCCTCGTCTGCACGACGGGGATCGGCATCTCCATTGCGGCGAACAAGGTGCGCGGGATCCGCTGCGCGCTCTGCTCCGAGCCGCTCTCGGCGAAGATGACCCGCCTTCACAACGACGCCAATATGCTCGCGCTCGGCGGCGGAATGATCGGCGTCAATCTCGCAAACGAGATCGTCAGGACGTTCCTGGAGACGCCCTTCTCCGCTGAGGAGAAGCACGTGCGCCGCATCGGAAAAATCGCTGCGATCGAGGAAAAATACTGCAAATAATATGTCCGGAGGTAACTGCCGATGAAGGCTCTGCGTGATAAGATCGTGGAATCGCTGACGTCCATCCTGCCCATTGCGCTCATCGTGCTCGTGTTGAGCATTACGCTTGTGCCGATGGATACGGGGACGTTCCTGCTCTTTCTCGTCGGCGTTGTGCTGCTCATTGTAGGACTTGGCTGCTTTATGTTGGGTGCGGATATGTCCATGCTCGTCATCGGGGAAAAGATCGGTGCGACCATGACACATTCGCGCAAGATCTGGCTCATTGCACTTTTGTCCTTTGTCATCGGGATCATCGTGACCATTGCCGAACCTGACCTTCAGATCCTGGCGGAACAGGTTCCGGCGATCGCGCAGCAGACGCCGCTCGGGAACTATCTGCTCATCCTCACCGTTGCGGTGGGCGTGGGCATCTTTCTGATGATCGGAATGCTGCGCATCGTGTTCCATATTCCGCTGCACTATCTGCTGATCGTCTTTTACGTCGCCGCATTCGTTCTGAGCATCTTTGTCTCTCCCGAATTCTGGGCGGTCTCCTTTGACTCGGGCGGCGTCACAACGGGGCCGATGACCGTTCCGTTCATCATGTCGCTCGGCGTCGGCGTCGCGTCCATCCGCAGCGGAAAGGGGAGCAAGAACGACTCCTTCGGCCTCGTCGCGCTTTCGAGCGTCGGGCCGATCATCGCCGTGCTCGTGCTCGGCATCGTGTTTGACATCAATCACATGGACTACACCGTCGAGGGGCTTGCTCAGGTCTCGGACACGCGCGGCGTCTTTTTCGCATACCTCGACGGTCTCGGCGATTATGCTTCGGAAGTCGCCGTGGCGCTTTCGCCCATTCTCGTATTCTTCCTGCTCTTCCAGCTTGTCAGCCGCATCTTCCGTAAGCGCCAGCTCGTGCGCATCATTGTCGGCTTTTTGTACACCTTCGTCGGGCTGACCATCTTCCTCTCGGGCGCCAACGTCGGATTCATGCCGGTCGGACGGCTGGTCGGGCAGGGGCTTGCGGAGCTTTGGGACGGGTGGCTGCTCATTCCCGTCGGTATGCTCATCGGGTACTTTGTCGTTGCGGCGGAGCCTGCCGTACACGTTCTCAACAAGCAGGTGGAGCGCATGAGTGCCGGGGCGATCACCTCTTCCGCCATGATGAAGGGGCTTTGCATCGGCGTCTGTGTGTCGCTCGGCCTTGCCATGATGCGTATCCTGACGGGGATCAATATCATGTGGATCCTCGTTCCCGGGTACATCATTGCGCTCGTGCTTACCTTTTTTACGCCGCCGATGTTTACGGGCATCGCGTTCGATTCGGGCGGCGTTGCAAGCGGTGCGATGGTGTCCTCCTTCGTTCTGCCGCTCGCGATCGGTGCGTGCAGCGTACTCGATCCGACAGCGATCATGACACAGGCGTTCGGATGCGTCGCATTCGTCGCCCTGACGCCGCTCATCTCCATTCAGATCCTCGGCATCGTCTACCAGCGCAGAACGAGCAAGATCAAGCGCAACTTCCTCTCCGTGGAGGACAGAGTGCTCGAATATGAGGTGTCCTGATGGAACAGATGGAAGCAAGACAGGCGCGCACGGACAATGTGCGCAAGGCGCTGCGTGCGGCGGGGGAGTCGCTCGGGAGCAAGTTCGGAATGCGCTCCGCTGCAAAGCATCCCAACCGCGTCAAGCTTCTCGTGAGCATCATTGCCGTCAAGGATGAAGAACGGCTGCGCGAGACCATTGATGACTGTTCCGTCTCGCTCGCCGTCTCCTTTTCGGCGACGGGAACGGCGCACTCGCAGGTGCTCGATTATCTCGGCATCGGCGAAACGGAAAAAGCGGTCGTGCTCTCCCTTATTCCGGAGAGCGATGAAGAGACCATCATGCGCGAGATCCGCACCAAGATCTCGCTCTACCTCGTCGGGCGCGGGATCTCCTTTACCGTGCCGCTGACGGGGATCTCGGAGATCGTGGCGAACGGGATCGTGAGCGCGGCTTCGGAAAAAACGGTGGACGGGAGTAAAATTATGACGAATGACGCAAGACAGTACGATCTGATCGTCGCAGCAGTCGCGGCGGGGTATGCAGAGGAAGCAATGGAGGCTGCGCGCGCCGCCGGCGCTGCGGGCGGAACCATCATCCACGCGCACGCGATGAACAATACCAAGGCAGAGCAGTTCATCGGCGTCTCGCTCATGCAGGAACAGGATGTGCTGCTCATCCTTACCAAACGGGAGGGCAAGCTCCCCATCATGCAGGCGCTCTTCGACAAGGTCGGCTTAAAGACGCAGGCGGGCGGCATCATTGTTTCGCTTCCCGTCGACCGTACAGCGGGGATCTCCGCCGCAGACGAGGCTGCGGCGACGGAGGAACACGCATGAGGCGCATCCTTGCCATCGGCGGCGGCGAGCTGAAGACGCACGAGACGCTTGCGATCGACAGCTATATCGCTTCGGAGGCGAAGAAGGCGGCAGGAGACAGGCGTGCATGCGGCCTGTTCCTGCCCACCGCCAGCCATGACTGTATGCCCTATTACAACACCTTTCACAAAGTCTATACGGGGATATTCGACATCAAGACGGACGTTGCGCTCACCGTCGGACGGGAATTTGACGCCGAAAAGATGCAGGCAAAATTCCAAAAAGCGGATTTTCTCTATGTCGGCGGCGGCAATACCGTCTATATGCTCGAGCAGTGGAGGAAAACGGGGCTTCTGCCCATGATCCGCGATGCATACGAGCGCGGCGTGCTCATTGCAGGCCTCTCGGCAGGAGCCATCTGCTGGTTCGAGCAGATGTATTCCGATTCCGTGACGGAAGGGGAATATGCCATCTACCCGGGACTCGGATGGATAAAAGGAAAAATTTCTCCGCATTATAACGAAAGAATGCTTGACTTTGACGCCATCGTGTTGTATAATAGATTTCGCGCTTGGGGCATTGAGAACAACGCAGCGCTCGAATTTGCGGACGGAGAGCCTGTTCGCACGATCGGAGCGGGGCGGGTGTTTGTTCTTGACGGCACCGACGGCGCGACCGTCCGTAAGTCGGTATTTTGTGCGGATCAGACGTAAAGTTCCGCCGAGGCGATCCCGCCGCGTAAAAATAGGGAAATGCGGACGTGGCGAAATTGGCAGACGCGCAGGTTTCAGGTTCCTGTGGGAGACCATGGGGGTTCAAGTCCCTTCGTCCGCACCAAAAAAGAGAGGTACGTTTTGTGCCTCTCTTTTTTTGGTATGCAAATGAGATAACGAAGGGACTTGATGGTGGAGGTGCGAGCGTGAGCGAGCGGTTTGCGCGTTGAAATAAGATAAAGTCGTCTTCGTCCGCAAACCGCACACCACAGTGTGGTGTGCGCCGGGGCGCGCCGCCAAAGGCGCAAGTCCCTTCGTCCGCAATTATAAGATGCGCGTCCGGGAATCATTTCAGAAAATTGTTACCCGGTATTTGTACTTTTGCTTTCGTATATGCTATAATACATTTACACAAAGTTCATGCGAGGAAGGGAAAATGTTTGACGGGCGGCTGGAAACGTTTATCAAAGTTGCCGAGTGCGGCAGTTTTACCAAGGCAGCGGATGCGCTGTATGTCACGGCGACCGCCGTGATGAAGCAGATCAACGCGTTGGAGAGCGAACTGTCCGTGCGCCTCTTTGAGCGCACCAACCATGGATCGACGCTCACCAAGGCGGGCGAAAGTTTTTTGCAGGATGCGCGTTAACTGCTTGAATACCTGGAGCGCGCCGTGCAGAAGGCGCGGGAGATCGACGAGGGTGAAAATCGCAAGTCCATCCGCATCGGCACTTCCGTCATGACGCCCGCAAAATTCATCCTCGATGTGTGGTCGCAGATCCAGAGCCGGATGCCGACGCTCAAAATCGAGCTGATCCCCTTTGAAAACAATCCCGTAAACTCTGTGGAGATCCTCAGAAATTTGGGGCAGCATATCGACGTCGTTGCGGGGCTATATGACGATGATTTCTTGAAAGAGCGCGGCTGTCTTGCGGCGCATATGTATGACAAGCGCATTTTACTTGCCGTGCCTGTGACGCACGCATTGAGCGCAGAAAAGCTGATTTCGACGCAGAGCCTGAAAAATCGCCACGTTCTGTTTATCCGGCGCGGATGGAACGTGCATATCGACGTCCTGCGTGACAAGTTGGAAGACACGGGCGTCGTGACGGAGGATTTTCAGCAGTTCAATCTCACCGCTTACAACCGCGCCGTCGCCGAAAATATCCCCATCATCACCGTCGAAGGTTGGGAGGACGTGCATCCGCTTCTCAAGATCATTCCCGCCGAGTGGGAGGACAGCATTCCCTTCGGCGTGTTCTATTCGCCGAAGCCGACGTCGCTCGTCAAAAAGTTTATCAGCCTCCTGAGCGAGATCGCCGCAAACTGAATCCAACAACTTCGTTGCCGCACGCCGTTTGGCGTGCGGCTTCTGTATTTACTGAAAGTTGATACGATGAACCAACCGGCGATTCCCTTTTGCGCCGGGATGTGTTATCATAGGGGCACAAAAACAAGGAGGCCATTTTTATGGAATATGTTACGCTTTCAAACAGTGTCAAAATGCCGCAGCTCGGCTATGGCGTGTATCAGGTGACGAGGGAGGAGTGTGAGCGGTGCGTTGCGGACGCGCTCTCCGTGGGGTATCGGCATATCGACACGGCGCAGTCCTACTTCAACGAGGAGGAAGTCGGAAATGCCGTCAAAAAATCGGGGATTCCCCGCGAGAAAATTTTCATTACCACCAAGGTATGGATCGAGCACTACGGCGAGGGCGAATGTCGCAAGTCCGTTCTGGAATCCATGCGTAAATTACAGGTGGATTATCTCGATCTCGTACTTCTCCATCAGCCGTTTGCCGACTACTACGGCGCATGGCGTGCCTTGGAGGAACTGTATGCCGAGGGGAAACTCAGAGCGATCGGCGTTTCCAACTTTTCGCCCGACAGGCTGGTAGACCTTTGTTCCTTCTCGCGTATCAGACCAATGGTCAATCAGGTGGAAACCCATCCGCATAACCAGCAGATCGCTGCGCACGCGTGGATGGAGAAGTACGGTGTCGCGCACGAGGCATGGGCGCCCTTCGGCGAGGGCAGAGGGGGCCTGTTTACCGACCCCGTGCTCACAAAGATCGGCGCAAAATACGGCAAGACGACGGCGCAGGTCATGCTTCGCTGGCACTTGCAGCGCGGCATCATCGTCATTCCCAAATCGGTGCGCAAGGAGAGGATGGCGGAGAACTTCAATGTGTTCGACTTCACACTTACGGACGAGGATATAAAAGAAATCGCCGCGCTCGATAAAAAGCAGTCCTCCTTCTTCTCGCACACAGACCCCGCAACCGTCGAAATGTTTGTGCGCATGGTCGAGGAGCGGCGCGGAAAGACGAGTGACACTGCCAAAAAGAATTGGTGATCAAAACAGGAGGAAAATGATATGAAAAAGTTTTTTGCAATGCTGATGAGTCTGGTGCTCTGCATGGGGATGGCGGCATTTGCCGCCTGCTCGACAGAACCGGAGAATGTTCCGGGGGACGATGCGCAGATGGGCGGACAGACTCCCGAACAGGGCGGCTCACAGGAAGAGGGCGCAGGCAATGAACAGACGGGCGACGACGAAGATACAGATGATGAGACGCCCGACGAAACGCCTTCCGGAGAGAGCAATGTTCTCATCGTCTATTTTTCGGCAACGGGCAATACCGAGACGATCGCAGGCTACATCGCCGATGCGACGGGCGGAACGATCTTCGAACTTGTTCCCGTCGATCCGTACACGTCGGAAGATCTCAATTACGGCAACCGAGAGAGTCGCGTCTATCGGGAATACCTCGATGAGAGCCTGCGCAATGTGGAACTTGTCTCCGCAACGCCCGAGAATTGGGAAGCGTACGACACCGTATTTATCGGCTATCCCATCTGGTGGGGGATCGCCGCATGGCCGGTCAACAACTTCGTGACGGAGAACGACTTCACGGGCAAGACGGTCATTCCCTTCTGCACGTCGGCAAGCTCGGGGCTTGGTCAGAGCGGCGAATTGCTCGCGGAAGCGGCGGGCACGGGCAACTGGCTGGAGGGGATGCGTTTCCGTTCGAGCGCATCGGAGAACGACGTCCGGACGTGGATCGAAAATCTTAACATCGTATAAAGGGTGAAATGATCATGAGAAAATTATTTTCCGCACTGATGGCTGCTTGCGTCGGTTTGATCGGGGCGATGGGCTTTTCTGCCTGCTCGCAGGAAACGGGCGAAGTTCCCGAAGAATGGGGAGACATTCTCATCGTCTATTTTTCGGCAACGGGCAACACCGAGACGATCGCAGGCTACATCGCCGAAGCGACGGGCGGCAAGATCTTCGAACTTGTTCCCGTCGATCCGTACACGTCGGAAGATCTCAATTGGTCTGACAGCGACAGCCGCGTTTCGCGTGAGCATAATGACGAAAGCCTGCGCAATGTGGAACTTGTCTCCGCAACGCCCGAGAATTGGGAATCGTACGACACCGTATTCATCGGCTATCCCATCTGGTGGGGAATCGCCGCATGGCCCGTCAACAATTTTATCACGGAGAACGACTTCACGGGCAAGACGGTCGTACCTTTCTGCACGTCATCGAGTTCTGGTTTGGGCGAGAGCGGGCGGCTTCTTGCAAATATGGCGGGCGAGGGGAATTGGCTCACAGGACAGAGATTCCGTTCAAGCGCGGGCGCGGATACCGTCACCGATTGGCTGCAGGAGCTGGGCGTGATCGGATAAATGAGGAAACAACATGAAAAGGATCCTCGCATTTGTTCTGATGGCTTTTGTATGCCTTACGTCCGCCACAGGATTTGCGGCTTGCGCCGGTTTTCCCGGACAAGGCGATGATGCCGGCGTTTCCGATATGCTCCCCGGTAACAGCGGCGAACAATCATCCGATGACGGCGGATATATGCCTCCGCCCGAAACCGGCGACGGCCCCGCAGAGGACGCCCCGACCGCCGATATTGCAGTACCAACGCCCGACGAACGGCAGACGATCATGTTATGGAACGAGGGCAACATCCCCGCGTATAACGAGAGCTTCCAGCGGCAGAGTGCGGATAACGACGATTTTATCCCCTACATTGAGAGCTTCCCCGCACAGGGAGAAATGAAAGGCGCGGTGCTCATTTGCCCCGGCGGCGCCTTTCAGTTCCGCAGTACGGTCAGCGAGGGATACATCGTCGCCAATGCGCTCTGCGCGCGCGGCTATCAGTGCTTTGTCGTCAGCTACCGTCTGCGCCCTTATTCGCAGGAGGTCAGCGCGCTCGATTTAGCCCGTGCCGTACGCTATGTGCGCGCCAATGCCGGGGCTTACGGGATCAATGAAGACGACATCGCCGTCGTCGGCTTTTCGGCGGGCGGTATCCTCTGCGGCGAGCTTTTACTGCACAGCGACGGCTATCTGTTGCCCACGGAAATAGACCCCGATTATGTGCCGGACAGTCTGGACTACGTCTCCGCCGAGGCCTCGGCGATCGGGCATATCTATTCCTTTTACGGCAGACTTTCCGTTTCGGACAACGACGTGGAGACGCTCCGCGCGGGCGATCTGCCGCCCACGTTCTATGCCTATGGCACGCGCGATCCCTTCTATCGCCAGTTCATTCAAAATGCGGAGGCGTGCCGCGAGGCGGGCGTTCCCGTCGAAGAACACGTCTTTGAGGGCGTGGGGCACGGCTTCGGCGCGGGGAATGCTTCCTGCGACTGGATCCCGTCCTTCGATACATTTTTGACAAATATTTTTGCAAACAATTAAGGAGGTTTTGTTATGGAATACTTTTATCTGAACAACGGCGTAAAGATGCCTGCACTCGGGCTGGGAACGTTTCTTCTCTCGCCAAAGGACGCCGAAGACGCGACGTACAGCGCCTTGACGGGCGGCTATGAGCTCATCGACACGGCGAACGCCTACATGAACGAGCGCGGCGTGGGCAGAGGCATGAAACGCAGCGGCGTCGAAAGGAGCAAAATTTTCCTCGTCACAAAGCTGTGGCCCTCGGAGTACGAGGACGCCGACGCCGCAATTGACGACACCCTCAAAAGGCTGGGGACGGGCTATATCGACCTTCTCATCCTCCATCAGCCGGTGGGTGAATTCAAGACGGCTTACAGGGCAATGGAACGGGCATATAAGGCGGGCAAAGTGCGCGCTTTGGGACTTTCCAACTTCCCCGAGGAGCTTATACAATCCGTCGTGGATGACTGCGAGGTCATGCCGCAGATCGTTCAGGTGGAGGCGCACCCGTACTATCCGCAGACAGCGCTCAAAACCTATCTGAAAAAGTACGACATAAAGCTAATGGCGTGGTACCCTTTGGGGCACGGCGATAAATCGCTTCTCAAAGAAAAGGTGTTTGCCGAGCTCGCCGAAAAATACGGCAAGACGCCCGCGCAGATCATCCTGCGCTGGCACGTTCAGAGCGGTAACGTCGTCATTCCCGGCTCCAAAAACCCCGAGCACATCGCCGCCAACCTCAACATCTTCGATTTTGCGCTCACCGACGGGGAGATGGAGGCTATTGCAAAGATAAACAAAAACACGCGCTACTACAATATGTCGCTCTCGGCGGCGGCAAGGACGTATCTCGCCATTCGCCCCGACTTCAACGCGCAGGAATAATGGAGTAATTTTATGAAAAAGGTTCTCATTCTTTCGGGCAGCCCGAGAAAGGGCGGTAATTCGGATATCTTGTGCGATCAATTCGCAAAAGGAGCGCGGGAAGCGGGAAACGTAGTCGAAAAGATACGCGTCGCAGATAAAAAAATAAGCTATTGCCGCGCCTGCTACTACTGCCGCGACCACGGCGGCGAATGTGCCATAAAGGACGACATGGCGGAAGTTCTGCAAAAGATGATCGACGCCGACGTCATCGTGCTTGCAAGCCCCGTCTATTTCTACTCGATCGCGGCGCAGCTCAAAGCAGTTATCGACCGCACCGTTGCGCGCTGGCTGGAAGTCAAAAATAAGGAGTTCTATTACATCGTCACCTGTGCCGAAGAGGATAAGGGCGCGACGCTTACCACGCTCGACTGCTTCCGCGGCTATGCCGATTGCGTGCAGGGCGCTGTGGAAAAGGGCGTCATCTACGGCACGGGCGTGTACGAAAAGGGCAAGATCGTCGCAACTCCCGCCTACAGACAGGCATACGAAATGGGCAAGAGTGTGTAAAAATGAACTATAAAATTTTAGGCAAAGACCTCAAAGTCTCCGCCGTGGGGCTGGGCTGTATGGGCTTTTCGCATGCGTACGGCGCGCCGACGGAGATAAATGAGGCGATAAGGACGATACGTTCGGCGTACGCGATGGGCTACAATTTTTTCGATACCGCCGAATGTTATGTCGGCACCTGTGCCGACGGTACGTTATCATTCAATGAAGAACTCGTCGGCAGGGCGCTGAAAGACGTGAGGGGCGACGTCGTCATCGCCACAAAATTTGGCGTAAAGCACGAGGGCAGGCACCTTCTCACCGACAGCCGCCCCGAAGTTATAAGAAGATCTGTCGAGGGCAGCTTAAAGCGGCTCAAAACAGATCATATCGACCTGTACTACCAGCACCGCATCGATCCCAATGTCTCTGCGGAGGAAGTCGCCTCTGTCATGGCAGACCTCATAAAAGAGGGCAAAATAACGCACTGGGGCATTTCGGAGGCGAACGAGGAGTACCTTCGCCGCGCGAATGCCGTCTGCCCGGTCACCGCTATTCAGAACAGATACTCGATGATGTACAGAAGCTATGAGCGCCTGTTCCCCGTATTAGAGGAGCTGAAGGTGGGCTTTGTCGCCTTTTCTCCCCTTGCAAACGGAGTGCTCTCCGCCGCCTACAATTCGTACAGTAAATTTGAAGATAAGGGCGATTACCGCGCAGATATGCCGCAGTTTCAGCCGCAGGCTTACGAGCAGAATACCGATCTTTTTGCAATGCTCAAGTCGCTTGCCGAAAGGTACAGCGCAACGCCGGCACAAATTTCTCTTGCGTGGATGATGAATAAAAAGCCGTACATCGTGCCCATTCCCGGTTCGAGCAAAGAGACGCGCATCCGCGAGAACGGCGGCGCGGCGGAGATAAAACTGACAAAAGAGGAAGTCGCCCTGATAGACGATGCGCTGGATAGAGTAAAGATGTCCGAGGTGTTCGGCGGGCATAAGTAAAATGGAGCTTTACGAAAAGGAACTGTTTGAAAAGGTACCCGTTCCCCGCGCCGTCGCGCGCCTTATCGTACCGACGATCATCAGTCAGATCGTCACCGTCATCTACAACCTCGCGGACACCTTCTTTATCGGAAGAATTGGCGATCCCGCCATGGTCGCCGGCGCAACGCTCGTGTCGCCCTGGTTCAATCTTCTGACGGCGCTCTCAAACCTCGTCGGCATCGGCGGGCTGTCCGTCATGGATAAATTGCTCGGGCAGAAAAAGCTGGACGAAGTAAAGAAGGTATCTTCCTTCAGTTTTTGGGCGGGCGTCATCATCGCCGCGCTGTTCGCAGGTCTGACCTTCGTCTTTTCGGACGGGCTTTTGTCTCTTTTGAGCATTGCGGGCGGCGGAAATGACGACGGCTCCTTGGGCTATGCCTACACCTATCTATTATGGACGGTGATCATCGGCGGCGTTCCCACCATGCTTGCAATGACGCTCGCGCACTTTCTGCGCGGCGAAGGGCAGGCAAAGAAGGCGAGCGCGGGCATGATGCTTGGCGGAATTCTGAATATCGGGTTAGACCCATTACTCATGTTCGCCTTCCGGATGGGCTTTGTCGGCGCGGGCATTGCCACGGCGCTTTCAAACTTTATCTCCTTTATATTCCTGCTCGCAGTCTTTCTTGCGGGCAGAAAGAAATCGACCATGTCGCTCTTGCCCAAATATTTTTCCTTTCGCTATGCTTTGAAGGTGCTGTCGGTGGGACTTTCGGCGGCTCTCACAACTTTTCTTGCCAACGTGTCGTTTATGGTCATCAACATTCTCTCCTATGGCTACGGCACGCAGGCGGTATCTGCCTATGGCATCGTAAAGCGGCTCGACCAGATCCCGCTTGGGATAAGCCTCGGGCTTTCGCAGGGGGTCATGCCGCTGATCGCATACAACTACGGTTCGGGCGACTACAAGCGCCTAAAAAAGGTATCCGTCTTTTCGTGGATCCTCGCCGCGTGCATGGCGGCGGTGTGCGTAATTTTGTTTGAGGCGCTCGCGCCCTATATCGCCCGCCTTATGCTCGACGACGAAGCGACGGTGCCGCTCACGACCAACTTTTTGCGCATCGCCTGCACTGCCGTGCCGTTCACGTCCATCAACGCGCTCGTCATGTACTTCTTTCAGGCGATGGGCAAGGGTACGCAGGCGACCATTCTCTCCATCTGCCGTCAGGGCGCGCTCAACATACCCATTCTCTTTCTGATGAACGCGCTCGTCGGTCTCTATGGCATGATTTGGGTGCAGCTCATCATCGAGCTCATCATGCTGCCGTTTATGCTGGGAATGTATCTCACCACCATGAAAAAATTAGGAAAACATAAGGAGAATATGCAATGAAAGTCATGCTTGTAAACGGCAGTCCGCATAAGGACGGATGCACCTATACCGCCCTGCAAACCGTGGGCGAGGCGCTGAGAAGCAGCGGGATATCTTACGATAATTTCTGGATAGGAAACAGAGCTATTTCAGGCTGCATCGCCTGCAAATCGTGCGTCAAAACGGGTGTGTGCGTCTTTAAGGACAGCGTCAATGATTTTTTGGCGATCGCGGGCGAGTATGACGGGTTTGTCTTCGGCACGCCCGTCCACTATGCGGCAGCAAGCGGCGCGATGACTTCCTTTATGGACAGAGTTTTCTATGCCGACCTGAACGGCGGGGGCGACAGGTTCCGCTTAAAGCCTGCGGCAGCGGTCATCTCTGCAAGGCGGGCGGGAACGACAGCGACGTGGGATCAGCTCAACAAATATTTCGGGCTGATGCAGATGCCCATCGTCACTTCCCGCTATTGGAACATGGTGCACGGAACGACGCCCGAAGAAGTCATAAAAGACGAAGAGGGCATTCAGACGATGCGCATTCTCGGCAAAAATATGGCGTATCTTCTGCGGTGCAAAGAGATCGCACGCGAGAGGGGCTTCTTCCCTCCCCAAAAGGAAAGCAATATCTATACCAATTTCATTCGGGAGTAAGTTATGAAATGCAAACTGTTTGCGGCTGTTTTGAGCTGTTCGCTCGCACTGTGTTTGTTTGTCGGCTGTGCCGCACCTTCCGAGGAGAATAATACGGGCGATAATGGCGGTTCGATCGGGAATATTGCCGCACCTACCGATGAAATAACGCCGGGCACCGAAATGTATCGCGGCTTTACGCTGGACAATGTCTATCACTCCGACGAGGGTGAAATTCATTACAATGTGTACTTCCCTCAAAGTTACGACGGCACGGCGGCTTACGCGCTCTTCATGACATTGCCGGGGTACGAGGGGCTGTATCGCTTCGGCGCGGGGGCAAACCTCAGATCGGAGGAATTCGCCTTCGAGGCGCAGAATTATATTCAGGATGTGATAGTCCTCGCCCCGCAATTGAACGATTGGGGCATGACTTCGGCGCGGCAGACGGTAGCGCTTTTAAATTATTTTATCTCGCACTACAACATCGATCCTTCGCGTATCTATGCCAACGGGTTTTCGGGCGGCGGGGAAACGCTCTCTCTCGTCATGCAGCTTGCGCCGGAGCTTTTTGCCGCAGTTCTGCACGTCAATTCGGTGTGGGACGGCGACCTTGCTCCGCTCGTTGCAGCCCGCGCGCCCGTCTATCTCGTCATCGGCGAAAGCGACGAATATTACGGTTCGGCGCGCATTTCGGCAACATACAGGGAGATCGTTTCGCTGTATCGCGCCGAGGGGCTTTCCGATGAAAGAATAGCCGAATTTGTTGTCCTCGATATAAAGGACGCCGCCTATTTCGAGGCGGCGGGGGCGCCAAACCAGCACGGCGGCGGAGCATATTACGCATTTGACGAGGAGATCATGGGCTGGCTCTTTTCACACAGCAAAGGATATACGAGAAATACGGCGATTGCTGACGTCGCGGGCGACCCCGTGTTCGGCGACTACGGAAGGCTCCTTTTCCCCGTGGACGATTGGTATTATTCGGGCGATACGCTCGGCACGCTCTCTATGACGTGGTACAGTCATATCGACCCCGATAAGACGGTAGAGATCTGCAATTATTTGCGGAGCCGCGCCGCGGCGGGCGATCGCGTCTTTTATGATATCTACACCGACGAAGAAAAGGCTGCCGACCCGTCGCTTAACGATACGGGGCTGTTCTTCTTCAAGGGCGACGAGGGCGCACCCTTTGCCGTTACCTGCGCGGGCGGAGGTTGGGCATATGTCGCCGCCATGCACGATAGCTTTCCTCATGCCCTGGAGCTTTCAAAGCGCGGCTACAACGCTTTTGCCATCATCTACCGCCCCGGTTGTGCCGACGGCATATGAGGATCTGGCGCGGGCTTTGACCTTCATCTTTGAAAATGCCGATATGCTCGGCGTCAGCACGGAGGGATACTCCCTCTGGGGCGGCAGCGCGGGCGCGAGAATGGCGGCGGAGCTCGGCTCTTACGGCGCCGTTGGATACTACGGCGGGGTGGACATACCCATGCCCGCGGCGGTCATTATGCAGTACACCGGTTACAGCGGGTATGACCCAGCCGGCGAACCGCCCACCTTTGCCTGCGTGGGAGACAGGGACGGCATCGCAAATTGGCGCACGATGGAGCGGCGCATCGAAGCGCTCTCTTCGATGGGGGTGCCGACAGAATTTCACGTCTATGAGGGGCTCGGACACGGCTTCGGACTCGGCACGGGCACCGTCGCCGAAGGGTGGTTTGACCTTGCCGTCAATTTTTGGGAGGAACACGCCGCTTCGTCTTGATTTTATATAACGTTTCGTTATTTTTGCTGTGAAAGAAAATTAACTCCAGAGGATTCATGCGCGCCGGGTGGGGGAGGGGGTATGTCTGCACTTTCAGGGACTGCGGCGCGCTGCGCGCTCGTGCGCCGCTTCGTCGGAAGCCCCTTGCAAGCAAGGCTCCCTCCTCGCGTCGGGCGAACCCTTCGGGCTCTTGCGTGCCGGATGGGGCAGGATCTGCCCCTGCACTTTCCGGGGCTACGTCGCGCTGCGCGCTCGTGCGCCGCTTCATCGGAAGCCCCTTGCAAGCAAGGCTCCCTCCTCGCGTCGGGCGAACCCTTCGGGTTCTTCGTCCCTGAAAAATGGTATATCACAAAAAAAAAGAGACAACCAAAGGGTTGTCTCTTTTTTTTGGTGCACCTATGAATCTTATATACGAACTTTTTGCGCTTTCCAACTCGGAAAGCGTTATTGTTTCCGTTCCGTCCTTGTAATTGTATGTAAAAGTTATCCTATCGTCATACACATAGATTGCATTGATAAAACCGTCTATCAATCGCTGTTTTCCTTCTTGTGTGGTTAAATCTAACTTTTTGTACTTTTCTATTCC
>CALVWN010000072.1 GCA_944367415.1 uncultured Clostridia bacterium
GGCGGCGAGGTTTGCCTGAACGAGCGCGAGGCGGGAGCCGCTCGCTCCCACTCTGATCATACGCCCTCCGTGAGGATTTTTTTGACGAGCCTGCAATATTCCTCTTGTGGAACGCGCCCGCGCAGCGCCTTCGCACGGGCGGCGATCGCCTCCAGATCGTGCGGGAGAAGTGCCTCGAGGTACTCCCGCAGCGCCGCGGCAAGTGCGGGCGACGCGCCGCCCGTCGAGATCGCAATGGTCACATCCCCCGCCGTGATGAGCGCGGGGAAATAAAAATCGCACAGCGACGGCTCGTCCACGCAGTTGACGGAGATGCCGCGCGCACGGCAGTCGGCGGCGACGCGCGCGTTGAGCGCTCTGTCGTCCGTCGCGGCAACGGCGAACGCAGCCCCCTCCAAAAGATGCGCGTCGTATTCCCGATATATGCGATCTGCAAGCGGCATGAGCCGCTCGTCCACGTCCTTTGCGCAGACGGCGATCGCGACCCCGAAGGGGCGCAGCTTTTCCGCCTTGCGCAGGGCAACCGTGCCGCCGCCCACGAGAAGGCAGCGCGCCCCGCCGATCTCCTTCATAAAGGGAAAACAGTTCATTTTTTCTCCCCGAGCAGCGCCGCGATGCGCTCCGAAAACGCACGCGGGTCTGTCTTTCGCAGCGCCGCAAGCGATGCGGGCAGTCTGCCGCGGCACATGACAAATCTGTGCGCCGCCTGCGATGCCGCAAACGCGTCGAGCGACTCCCTCACGACGGCGTGCGCCGCCGCGATCGCATCCCGCTTTCTTTCATTGTTCTCGCGGGCACGGCGGGCAAACCCGTCGATGCCCGAAAGGATACAGCCCGCAAGCTCCCCCACGCCGCGCTCGATGTCGGGCGGCATGGCGAGATCGAGAAAAAGCCGCTCCCGCGGGCACGTTTGCACAATTTCCCGCGTGCGTTCCGCGGAAAAGACGACGTGCGGCGAGGACGTTGCGCTCACCGCCGCGTCACAGATCTTCAAGACGTCATACCGCCCTTCGTAGGAAACGGGGATGACATCCCCGCGGACGGAGGCGGGCACGCCGTGCGTGCGCTCGGCGGCATAGACGGTCAGGCCGCGATGGGCGGCGAGGTTTTTGAGGACGGACGCGCCGAACTTGCCCGTGCCGCCCACGACGAGGACGCTGCCGCCCTCTTTCAAAAAGGCGGCGACCTCGTTTGCGGCGAGCGTCGCGACCGAGCAGGCGAAGGAAGAGATCTTCGTGCGGGTGCGCACGTCCTTGCCGCAGGCGATCGCCGCCTGGAACGTCTCGTCCAATCCCTTGGTCACGCCCGCCGCGCGCGCCTCCTCGTAGGCATCCCGCACCTGGCGCAGGATCTCGTCCTCGCCCGCGAGCATGGAGCAAAGTCCCGCCGCGAGCAAAAAGAGGTGTTCCTCCGCCTCCGCGCCCAAATAAAGGCGCGCAGGCGGTACGGCTGCGCGCCCTGTCACCTCCTCCGCCCGCGCGACGGGGCAGGAGAAGTACAGTTCGGTGCGGTGGCAGGTGACGAGCACGACGCACCCGCCGAGCGGACGAAAGCCCTCATAGAGCGCCTCGCGCGCGCGGCGGGAGAAGGCGTACTCTGCACGTTCCTGCGCAGGCGCACCGTGAAAGTCGATGGATAGACAGTTCATGCCCGCTCACGCAATCAGCCTGCGTTCGACCTCCTCGAACCCGAGACGGGCGACGGTATCGGCGAAGCGCTCGCCGTCGATGCCCTCGTCCTTGAAGAGCATGATGGCGCGTTCGATGACCTGCATGACCTCCTCCTCGGAGGTGAAGATCTTCGAGAGCGCTCTGCCCTGCGCGACGCGCTTGCCCCATCTGCCGCCGATGTAGATCTTATATCCGTCCCGATAGTCGGTGACGGCGCCGAACGGGCACTGATTGCGGCATCTGCCGCAGTGGTTGCACGCCTCGGGCGCGATGACGATCTTGCCGTTTTCAACGTGCGCCGTGCGGATGGGACACGCCGCCTCGACGCGGCACTTCTTGCAGCCGCGGCACTTGTCAAGATAGACGGTCGGGATGCGCTGTCCGATGACGCCCAGATCGTTGAGATCGGGTTTGACGCAGTTGTTGGGGCAGCCGCCCACCGCGATCTTGAACTTATGCGGGAGGGTGACGCCGCGCATCCCCTCGTAAAAGCGCTCGTGGATCTTCTCGGAGAGCGCGAACGTATCGATGAGCCCGTACTGGCAGGTCGTTCCCTTGCAGGAGACGACGGGGCGCACGCGCTTGCCCGTGCCGCCCGTGTGCAGCCCGTGCGCGGCGAGGAAGTCGACGAGAGGCTGAATGTTCTCGTACTTCACCCCCTGGATCTCCAGCGTCAGGCGGACGGTCATCGTGACCTCGCCCGAGCCGAACTTCTCGCACGCCTCCGCGATGGCGCGATGCTGCTCCGCAGTGATCTTGCCGTTCTTGGTGATGACGCGCGCGTTGAACGTATCGGGGGTGCGCTTGTCCCACAAAAATCCCATTCCCTTGACCCGCTTTACCTCTTCGGGCGATACTTTACACTCCATGCCTCTCTCCTTTTCTCTTCGGAATTGCGGACGCGTCCCGTCCGCCGCCTGTATTGTACCATACCTGCGCCCGCTTGTCAAGATACAAAGACGCCCGCCGCACGATCGTGCGGCGGGCGGACGCTCATTCGAAAAGTTTTGTGGAGAGATACCGGTCGGCGCCGTCCGGAAAGAGGACGGCGATGCGCTTCCCCGCAAACGCGGGGCGGGCGGCGAGCTGCGCCGCGGCACAGAGCGCCGCGCCCGAGGAGATGCCGACGAGCACGCCCTCGCTCTTTCCGACGGCGCGCGCATACCCGAACGCGTCCTCGTCGGAGACGGCAATGACCTCGTTATAGAGGGACGTATCGAGGATCTTGGGAACAAACCCCGCGCCGATGCCCTGGATGGCGTGCGACCCCGGTTTTCCGCCCGAGAGAACGGGCGAGCCGGCAGGCTCGACGGCGACGATGCGGACGTCCGGGATGCGTTCGCGCAGATACCGCCCCACGCCCGTGAGCGTGCCGCCCGTGCCGACGGAGGCGACGAAGGCGTCCACCTCGCCCGCGAGCGCTTCAAAGATCTCGGGGCCGGTCGTCTCGTAGTGGGCGAGCGGATTGGCGGGATTTTCAAACTGCCCGGGAACGAACGCGCCCGGAATGGAGGCGGCGAGGCGATCTGCCTCCGCGATGGCGCCCGCCATCCCCTTCGTGCCGTCCGTGAGGACGACCTCGGCGCCGTACGCCTCGAGGAGCTTCCTGCGCTCGGCGCTCATCGTCGAGGGCATCGTGAGGATGACGCGATACCCCTTGACGCGCGCGATCGCCGCAAGTCCGATGCCCGTATTGCCCGACGTCGGCTCGACGATGGTGCCGCCCGCCCCGAGTTTCCCCGCGCGCTCCGCCTCCGCGATCATATCCTTCGCGACGCGGTCTTTTGCGGAGCCGGCGGGGTTATTCTTTTCCAATTTCCCACAGATGCGCCCCGCAAGCCCCCTCTCCCGCGTGAAACGGGCGAGCTCCAGAAGGGGCGTACCCCCCACCATGTCCGCAATGCTTTCAGAATAAGCCATACCATGTCCTCCCTGCGCCCTACTCCGTCTCCTCGGCGGCCTCGGCGCTGTGATAATATCTGAGATAGGAATTTTTGCAATAGCCGCACACTTCCTCGTCGGAGACGGGCGGCGCATCGAAAGCATAGCCGCCGTTGACCCGCCAGCCGTTGAGCACGCCCGTGCGGACGGCGTCCTTGGGGCAGCCGAACGCGCACGCCATGCAGATGACGCAGTTTTTCCCGAACACGGGGCGGCCGCCCTCCATGCGGATGTTCCCCTGCGGGCAGTTGCGTTCGCACAGACCGCAGCCGATGCACGCATCCGTCGCATGAAAGCCCCTGCCGATGAGGTGCGCGGCGGGATGCTCGACGCGGCAGAGAACGGACGCCGCCCGCGCGGAAAATCCGACCTTGGGAAGGCGCCCCTCCCCCGCGCAGACGGCGGCGGCGTCGGCGGGAACGCGGCGCAATACCGCCCGCCACATCCGCGACGCCATGCCGTCCGAATGCCGGAAGATGATGTTGTAGGGCATGACGTAGTGCAGATCGCCCGCGACGCGCCAGCCCTTCTTTTCGAGCAGGCGGCGGGGCGCGGGGATCGCGCCGTCGTTGAAGGAGAGCGGCTCTCCCGACGTGCGCACAAGATAGGCAATGCGCCCCTCTCCCGCGGCAATGTTCTTCAAGAACGTCAGAACGGGCGCGGGCGCGTTGAACCCGTGCACGGGAAAGGCGACGAGGAGCCGATCGGCTCCCGCGACGTCGGGCACGGGGCGGTCGGCGCGCAGAAGTTCCTGCCGCACGTCACAGCCCTGCGCGCGCAGCGCGTCGGCGAGCGCACGGCACACGCGCAGCGTGTTGCCCGTTCCCGTAAAGCAGACGATGACCGCGTTCATACTTCCTCCGTAAATCTGACGACCGCCCCGCCCGCCTTGTCGAGGTCGTAGACGGCATTCTCCTCCCGCGCATGGGTGTCGTACCACACCTGCGCATAAAAGGGCGAATGTTTCGCCTGGCGGTCAAAATCCCACGGCGTGGGCGCACATTCGGGGCACCAGTGCCCCGCGCCCATCACCGTGTAAGGGGTCGCCGTGAAGATATGCCCTTCGTGACAGCGCCACAGCGCGGGCGCATACGCCCCCGCAAATCCCGAGAGATACTCCCCGCCGCGGAAGGCGGCGGCGCTTGCGGCGTCCTCCTCCGTCCACGCTTCGGGGGGCTTGGTATCGTCGAACCCGTGCGAGAGGAGCAGCCCGTGTTCCTTTGCATACGCGGCATCGCGCAGGGCGTCGTAGTCGCCGAAGTCTCCCTTCGCGAGCAGTTTTACGTCTTTCCAGTCGGCGGGGATGCGCGAAAGCCCCTCCTTCCCGCCGTAAAAGGCAAAGGTGCGCGCCTCGTCGCCCTCCTTCACCCAGCGCATGGGCGAATTGGGATGGCGGAGCAGCCGGGCAAAGAACGTCCCCGTGATGAGGGCGGGCGGCAGGAGCTTTGCGAGGCGATAGACGCGGTGCTTTTTCGCAATGTCCGCCCACACTTCCTCCGCACCGTCGCGCTGATAGCCGAACAACCCTTCCAGAACATCGGAATCGGCGAGCCACACGCCGTGGAAGTTGCGCGCCGCAAGCCAGGCAGGGCGGAAGAACTGCTCCGGGCTGCCGCCCATGACGGCGAAGCCGACGCGGAAGGTGTCGTACCCCGTCTGCCGCCCGCGTATCCCGCCGCCGATGTTGTAGACTTTGTTCCAGAACGACGTGAGCTCCCCCGCCCCGTCCCGCTCGAGGATGCGCCGGATGAGATAGCCCGAGTCGCGCGCGCTCACCCATTCGAGGGGGGAATTGAGGCAGGTATGGAACATCAGCCCGTCCGACAGATTCGACTTGAGCATCTCGTCGTGCAGCATGGCGGTCTGGCGCAGGATGACCCAGGAAGCAAGCCCCGCCTCGAGCACATAGCGCTCCCCCCGCAGCTTGTGCAGGGAATAGGCGTCGAAGGGACTGATGACGAGCGGATCGCCCACGCGGCAGAAGGGATGCTTTTCGTTGCGGCAGCCGTAGAGCGCGATGGTCGAGACGTGGATGAACTTCGCCTGCCGCGGCATGGCGCGGACGGCGTCCGTCAGCGCGACTGCCCCGAAATGGTTGCACCGTTCGCTCGATTCCGGGTCGGCGTCCGAGCGGGGCGGGATGACCGCCGCCATGTTGACGACGATGTCCGCGCCCTCGACGAGCGCGGCGCACGCCGCGCGGTCGTCCAGGTTCCCGAACACCGTCTGCACCCTGTCGCCGTACTGTTTTTTCAGCCGTTCCGCAAGCGCCTCGTTGCGCTTTTTCGGAGTGAGCAGGATGCGCACCCGCTCCACATCGGCAAGCCCGAGCACTTCGGAAAACGCCGCCGCGCCCATGTGCCCGCTCACGCCCGTCATGGCGATCGTTCTCATTGGAATTCTCTCCGTCGTGTGTTCTGTCTTAAGTATATATGATTTATGACGATTTGTCAATTGGTAATTTTTTTCCGTGACAAACATACCGCCCGATCACGATCGGACGGCAGGTTCCTCCGCCTGCTGACGGCGCCGCATCCGCCGCCAGTTGAAGAACCCGTAGAGGTCGTTGCACAAAAAGACGACAAAGCAGATGACGACGGAGAGGCAGGAAAGATCTTCCGCCGCCGCCATCGACCACAGCACGATGAGCACGGCGTCGTTTGCGGCATAGCCGAGCGCATAATAGGGACTGCGGCGCGCCGTGAGATAGACGGCGACGAAGCTCGTCGTCACCGAAACGGTGCTCGGGATGAGGTTCGCCGTGTTCAGCGCACGCAGGATAAAGTAGAACGCAACCGTCACGGCGGCGGCAAGCAATGCCATGAGCGCGTATTCGCGCGGGCGCAGACGGTTGACCTTCACTTCGGCGCGGTTGCCCTTGTAGGGATTTTTCAGCCAGACGATGAGCGCATACACCGCCATGGGCGCCGTCATGCCGACGTAGGTGATCATCTCGCCGTAGTAGGCGACCACCCACGAGATGATGCCGTAGAGCACGGAAAAGACAATGATGAGCGCCTGCCCGATCGGGTTGCCCTTGGCGCAGAAGATGAGCGACGTCACGCCGATGAGCGACGCGGCGAGGGTGAGAAAGTTCTGTCTGTCCCAGATGCAGAACGCCGCAACGATGAGCGCGACGGAGCCGCCCCAGAGGGCAAGCTCCGCCTTGGTAAAGTAGTGTTTCACGGATGTCTCCACAAGATATCGTTACCCGATCAGAAGCGCGGAAAGAGAGTGCGGGGCAAGCGAGCAGCCGACGCCCCATGCGCGGATGCGCTTTTCGTAGGAAAAGGGATTCTGCACGAGCAGCACGCGCGTTCCGTCCGCATTTTCAAAGGCAAAGGCATTTCCGCTCATGTGCCCGCCCAGGCGCAGGACGCGGGCGCCCCGCCTTGCATACGACGCCTGGCGGAAGAGGGCATATTCATACTCCTTCCGCACCCTTCCCGCCTCCGTCGTCAGCATGCTGTTCTGCTTCCACCCCCAGGTGCTGACGCCGCCGCGGGGCAGGATGAGATTCCAATAGACGTAGGCGCTCACGCCGCCCGTCACATAGCCGCGCATGAGTTCGAAGACGTAGCCTGCGTACTCCCAGCTGTTGCTGCCGTCGCCGCACTCGTTCTCGCTCTGGATATAGTCAAGCTCGGGATAGCTCTCCACGCTCTGCCGTAGGGCGTTCCTGCCCTCCCACTGATAGGCGACGCCGCGCACATACCGCAGCGCCTCGGGGTCGTCGAGCACCGCCTGCGTGTACTCGTTGTAGCGGGTGCCGAACCCGCCCAGCGTTCCCGTTCCGTTGATGGTGCCGAGATACAGCTGCGTGGAAAGACCGCTCTGTTCGAGCGCCGGCCCGAGGTGGTCGGCGATAAAATGACGCATCGTCTCCCCCGTCCACACGCAGGTCGGGTAGTTGTTGTCGGAGGCGAACTCGTTCTGCGGCGTCAGGATAGAGACCGGCACCCCCTCGCGCGCATAGGCGCGCAGGTAGGCGACGAGATAGTCGGCGTAGGCGGCGAACACGCGCTCCTCCGGGCGGATGCTGCCGCCGTTATAGCGGGGCGGCTCCTTCATCCACGAGGGCGGGCTCCAGGGCGACGCGAAAAACTCGATGGCGGGATTGCGCGCGAGTGCCTCCCTTGCAAAGCGCAGAACGTACTGCCTGTCATGCTCCACGGAGAACGCGGCGAGCGCGTAGTCCTCCGGTGTCTCGTCATAGGAATACCACGAGAGCGCGTAGTCGTTCGCGCCGATCGGGAGACGGCAGAAGCAAAGCCCCATCCGTTCGGGCAGAAACAGCTCGTCGAGGATCTCCCGCCTCGTCTGTTCGGGCAGCGTATCGAGGCAGGCGATGCCCGCCTCGTTGAGACAGCCGCCCCAGCCCTTCCAGACGACGGGGCGCTCCGCGGGCAGTTCGAAGAGTTCGCTCTCCCTCTCGCCGCCCGTGCGGATGCCCTCCTCGAGCATCCTCTCTCGCGTGGTCGTGATCTGCCGCAGCAGTTCAGACATTCTTATTCCCCTGCGACGCGGGGCGCTGTTTGGGCTTTTTCATCGTGAGCGAGATGCGCTTCTTCCCCTCGTCGACCTCTTTCACCCAGACGGTGACGACGTCGCCCACCGACAACACCTCGGAGGGATGACGGATGAAGCGGTCGCAGATCTGCGAGATATGCACGAGCCCGTCCTGATGCACGCCGATGTCGACGAAGGCGCCGAAGTCGATGACGTTCCGCACCGTTCCCTTGAGCTCCATGCCGGGCTTTAAGTCCTTGATCTCGAGCACGTCGGTGCGCAGGATGGGTGTGGGCAGCTCGTCGCGGGAGTCGCGGCCGGGCTTCAGCAGCTCCGCCACGACGTCGCGCAGGGTGGGAACGCCCACGCCGCACTCCGCCGCCATCTTCTCCTCGCCGTACGCCTTGATGCGGGACTTGAGCTCGGAGAGCCTGCCCGCGCGCACGTCCTCCTCGGTATAGCCGCAAAGAGAGAGCAGCTTTTCCGCCGCCCCGTAGCTCTCGGGGTGCACGGCGGTGTTGTCGAGGATCTCGCGGCTCTCGGGCACGCGCAAAAAGCCCGCGCACTGCTCGAACGCCTTGGCGCCCAGCTTGGGCACTTTGAGAAGCTCCTTTCTCGACGTAAAGCTCCCGTTCTCCTCGCGGTACTTGACGACGTTCGCCGCCGTGCCCGCATTCAGCCCCGACACGCGGGAAAGGAGCGGAACGGACGCAGTGTTGACGTCCACGCCCACCGCGTTGACGCAGTCCTCCACGACGCCGTCCAGCGCCTCGGTGAGCCGCTTTTCGGGCATATCGTGCTGGTACTGCCCGACGCCGATGGACTTCGGCTCGATCTTGACCAGCTCCGCGAGCGGATCCTGAAGCCGCCTTGCGATGGAGACGGCGCTGCGCAGGTTGACGTCGAAGTCGGGGAACTCCGCCGCCGCGAGCGGAGACGCCGAGTACACCGACGCGCCCGCCTCGTTGACGATGGCGTAGGAGACGCCCGCCCCCTTGCCGAGTCCCGCGATCATCTCCACCGTCATTGCCTCCGTCTCGCGGCTCGCCGTGCCGTTGCCGATGGCGATGTGGCGGACGGCGTGCTTTTTGATGAGCGCGGTGAGCTTGTCGATGCACTCGCGCTTCTGCCGTTCGCCGTAGGTGGGATAGACGACCGTCGTGTCGAGCACCTTGCCCGTGGCGTCCACCACGGCGACCTTGCAGCCCATGCGGTACCCGGGATCCAGCCCCATCGTGACGAATCCCTTGACGGGGGGCTGCATGAGAAGGGGCTTCAAGTTGAGCGCAAACTGTCCGATGGCGCCCTCGCTCGCCATCTCGGTGAGCGACGCGCGCACCTCGCGCTCCATCGAGGGCGCGATGAGACGGTCATAGGCGTCGGCGGCGGCATTTTCCACAAATGCCGTGGACGCACACTTCTTTTTGAGCACGCGGCGATAGACGCCCGCGAGCGCGGCGTCGCGGCTCAAAACGATGCCGACTTTCAGAACGCCCTCTTTTTCGCCGCGGTTGACGGCGAGCACCTGATGTCCCTGGATCTGACTCACGGGAGCGGTGAAGGCGTAATAGTTACGGTAGACGGTGTCCTTCGGGTTCTTTTCCGCCGCGACGGACACGACGTCCGCCCACTCGTTGTAGAGCGCGCGCAGCTCCTTTCTCACATCCGCGTCGTCCGAGACGGCCTCGGCGATGATGTCGGATGCGCCCGCGAGCGCCTCTTCGACGGAGGAAACGCCCTTCTCCTCATCCACATAGTCCTTTGCCGCCTCCTCGGGCGCGGGGCAGTCGGGCTGCTGCGCATACAGCAGTTCGGCGAGCAGCGCAAGCCCCTTTTCGCGGGCGATGGTCGCGCGCGTGCGGCGCTTCTGCTTATAGGGGCGGTAGATGTCCTCCACTTCGGCGAGCGTCTTTGCCTCGTCGATGGCGGCGGAAAGCTCCTCGGTGAGCTTGCCCTGATTCTCGATGGAAGTCTTTACCTCCTTGCGGCGCGCCTCGAGGTTGCGCAGATAAGCGAGGCGGTCTGCAAGATTGCGGATGGTCTGGTCGTCCATCGCGCCGTGCATCTCCTTGCGATAGCGCGCAATGAAGGGAACGGTGTTCCCCTCGTCCAAGAGGGTGATGACGTTTTCCACATAGTCCTTGCGCTGTCCAAGTTCTTCCGCAAGAATTTCGGGGATGGTCTGCATGAATTCTCTCCTTTCAACTTCATCCTGTGAAGCAATACTTCATGATTATACCATGCCCGCGCCCGAAAAACAATGCTTTTTTCAAAAAAGTTTTTGCGCGGCAAAAAAACCTCCGGAGCCTGTAAAAGCTCCGGAGGCACGCGAACGCGGATGCGTTCTCTATAAAGACAGGCGCTTACAAGTTTTCCCCCGCTTGCGCGTCGGAGCCGGCCCCGTCGTGGCCTCCTTGCGGCGGCCGCCCCGCATCTTTATCATGATCTGCCGAAGGCGTTCCCCTTCGATCGTCTCCATTATACCGCAGAGATGTAAAAAAATCCCCACGATCTTGTAAAAAATTTGTAAAAAGTGTGCGGACATGAAAAAACCCGCAGAAAGATCCTGCGGGGGGTTGGGAGAGATGCGCCGTTTGCGGATAGGGTCTGCGGCGCATAGGATGAGCATCAGGAAGAGCTGATATCGGGGGGAAGTTCTCTTCCTTATGACACCATGATTATAGCATGAAGATGTAAAAAAATTCCCACAAATTTGTAAAAAAATTGTAAAAAGTCGGGCGGCGGCGAAATTTTTTCACTCCGACGCGGGAAGGGTGCGCGCGCGGCGCGTGATGCGGAAGGTACATTCCGTCATGACGAGCATGAGCGCGACAAAGACGAGGAGATAGACGGGCATGATCTCAAACCCGACCGCATTGCCCAGAAGCCCGAACAGCGGCGGGAAGAAGGTGGAGCCGACGTAGGCGCTCGCCATCTGGATGCCGATGATGGCGCCCGAGTTTTCCGCGCCGAAGTTGGAGGGCGTGGAATGGATGATGCAGGGATAGATCGGCCCGCAGCCGAAGCCGATGACGACGAACGCCGCAATGGACAGCGCCCCGCCAACGGGCACGAACAGGAGGACGATGCCGACGAGGAGGATGCCCGCGCCGATCAGGATCATCCTGCGGTCGCCGAGCCTGTCGGAGACGAAGCCGCTGACAAAGCGGCTCACCGTGATGCCGATATAGAAGAGCGAGGCGAGCTGCGCCGCCTGTTCCGCGGGAACGCCCTTCGCCTCCGCGAAGTAGGTGCTCGCCCACCCCATCGCCGTCGCCTCCGCCGCGCAGTAGGCGAGGAAGCCGATGAGGAGAAAGGGAACGCCCTTGATCTTCAGCGCGCCCAACAGCCCGACGTGCGCCTGTTTCTGCTCGGCGAGCGGCTTGTTCACCTTCCAGACGGGCAGCGTCATGAGCAGCAGCAGCGCGATGCCGAGCTGGATCCAGCCGACGATGCGGTAGCCGTCGTTCCAGACTGAGTGGGAGAGCGCATACCCCATGACGAAGGGCGAGACGATGGTGCCCACGCCCCAGAAGCAGTGCAGCCAGCTCATGTGCTTCGCCTTGTAGTGGAGGGCGACGTAGTTGTTGAGCGCCGCGTCGATGGCGCCCGCGCCCAATCCGTAGGGAATGGCGATGAGAATGAGCATCCAGAAGGCGTTCGCAAAGGAAAATCCGAGCAGCGCGCCCGCCGTCAGAAAGACGCTGACAACGGTGACGGTGCGCGTGCCGAGCTTGCGCGTGAGCGCGTCGGAACAGAGGCTGGAGACGATGGTGCAGGCGGAAATGACCATCGAGACGATGCCCATATAGGAGACGGGCACGCCCAGATCTTCGTGCATGGCGGGCCAACCCGATCCGAGCAGGGAGTCGGGCAGGCCGAGGCTGATGAAGGCGAGATAGATGAGTGCGAGCAGCAGTGAATACATGGCGTTCCTTTGGGGGCGCGCGGCGCGCGCATGACCGCACATATCATACACGGCTTTGCGAACTTTTGCAACGCATTTGAGGGCATATTTTCCTCTTTTTTCTCATTTGTGCAAAAAAACTCCGGAGACCGTCTCCGGAGTTTTTTCCGCGCTCGCGCGCGGCTTGATGCCGTGTTGTCCTGTCGGCGCTTACGAGAGCGCGGGAAGGGTGTTGCTTTGACCGCCGTAGGTGTAGACGAGCCCGATCTCCGCCGTACCACTCGACTGTATGACGCCCTCCATGCCGGCGTCCGTCGACGACTGCGCATAGATGGCGGCAAGTTTGCCGTCGCGGAGCTTATAGATCAACTCCCCGTCCGTATTGAAGGAGCCGACCGCGCCGGAGACGGAACCGCTTCCGTCGATCGCGACATACCCCTTCTTGTCCGCGTCGTATGTATATCGGGAGAAAGCGCCCACGAGCGCGCTCTGATCGATGATCTCCATGCACGCTTCGGACATCGACTGCACGATCTCGCTGACGCCCGAGACGGACGCTTCCGCGCCCACCCACTTGCCGTCCACGAGCACATACACGCCGACGGGATCGCCATAAGAGATGTACATCTCCAGCGTTCCCTTCTCGCTCGCCGCATCTTCCATCCCCATCTGCGCGAGCAGATTCTCCGAGCCGTCCAGCGTGACGTCATAATCCATCGTGATGTGCACGATATGATCGGCGACGATCACTTCCGAACTGATCGCCATCTTGATGTTGGCGCTCATCGCCTCCGTGCCGAGCAGTTCGCTCGCCGCCATCTCCATCGTGCTGTCATATGTGAGTTCATATTCCGCCTTGAAGTTGACGGCGCCGTCCTCCGCCGCGAGCGTCTGCACGGACAGCGCTTTTTCCTCGTACGCCGTTCCCGCCATCGCGGCGTTCCAGACGTCCTCCGTGACCTCTTCGCCCTGCATGCTCTTTGCCTGGGAAACCGCACCGCCGCAGCCCGCAAGGCTCACGAGCATGACGCCCGAGAGCAATACCGCCGCCGCACCTGCGAAATACTTTTTCATCCCGATTCTCCTCCTTTTTTCATTTCATGGCAGAATCATACCATATCCGCGCAGAATTGTCAATATGTTAAAAACAAATATTTTGCATAAAAAATGCCCCGTCCGGGGCATTTTCAAAGAAGCAGCAGCAAGATGCTGACGAACTGCAGCGCCGTTCCGGCGATGTCGAAGAGGTGCCAGACGGGGTGGAACCAGCGCAGTTTTTTTCCGAGCGCGAAGAAGACGATGCCCACCGTATAGGCGATGCCGCCCGCGAGCAGCAGCCAGAGCGACGCGGCGGACACGGCAGCCGCAAGCTGTGCGAACACGGCGACCGCCATCCAGCCCGTGACGACGTACAGCACCATCGAGATCGCCTTGACGATCTTGTTGTTCATGGCGATGGCGTTCATCGTGATGCCGGCGGCGGCGCACCCCCACTGCAGTCCGAACACGACCCAGCCCGCCGTCGTTCCGCCGAGGGCGATGAGGCAGAAGGGAGAGTACGTTCCCGCGATCAGCAGAAAGATGGTGCAGTGGTCGAAGATGCGAAACACGCCCTTCGCCCTGCCGTCGGGTAAAAAGTGATAGAGTGCGCTCATCGTATAGAGCGCGACGGCGCCGAAGCCGAACAGCGAGACGCCCGTGAGCGCCATTGCGTCGGGATAGGCAAGCAGCGCGAGCACGATCCAGAAGACAAGCCCGAGCGCGCCGCCCGCGATGTGCGAGACGGCGTTGAAGATCTCCTCGCCCTTGGTATAGAAGGAGAAGAATCTTCCGTCCTTGGTGGTCGTACCCTTTGCGGGGATGGCGATAGCCTGCATTCTCAATTCCTCCTGTCGGACGCGCCCGTCGGGGGCGCGGTGTTGTTCTGCTCATAGTATATGTCGGGACGCCGCCAAAAGGCAACCTACTCGTCGCGCGGCGCACTCTCCTCCTTTTTTTGCCCTTTCTATCGCAGAAAATGCCCATTCTACCCAAAAAAAGCCCGCTCTACTCGGAGTAGAGCGGGCTTTTTCGACGCACGTCAGTTGAAAAACAGAAAAAATACCGCGATGGCGACGGCAGCGACGACGCCGACGATATAACAGATCGTGCGGATCTTCTGCTTCTTTTTTTCGTCCATCGGGGCGTACCCCTTCGGCACGAGCATACCGCCGCAATAGGGGCAGCGCGTCATGTGATCGAGCACGTTTTTCCCGCAGTGCGGACAGGGAAGGGCGTGTTTTTCCAGGCGCTCCCGATGCCGCTGCGCCCGCGCCTCCTCGCGCGCACGGCGTTCCTGTTCGTCCATCGTCACATACTCTCGTGGATGGTACGCGCAATGACGTCATCCTGCTGTTCCTTGGTGAGCTTGTTGAAGTTCACGGCATACCCGCTCACGCGGATGGTGAGCTGGGGATATTTTTCGGGATGCTTCTGCGCATCGAGCAGCGTCTCGCGGTTGAACACGTTGACGTTGAGATGATACCCGCCGTCGCCCACATAGGCGTCCAGCATATTGACCAGATTTTCCGCTCTCTCGTTTGCCATCTTATTTTCCTCCGTTTTGTGTAATACGTTACAGATTTTTCCGACCAAATTTTTGAATGTTAGGATTTGTGCCGCAAGCAGGGTTCCCCTGCGCCTCGTCGCGGCAATGGGGGCAGAAAGGCTCCCTCTCCGAGGGAGCTGGCGCGGAGCGCCTGAGGGAGGTGCTCGGAGCTGTCACAAAGTGACTGAGGGAGTTGCCCGGAGCTGTCACGAAGTGACTGAGGGAGTTGCCCGAAGCCGCCACAAAGTGTCTGAGGGAGTTGCCCGAAGCCGCCACAAAGTGTCTGAGGGAGTTATAACAACTCCTTCCGCCCCTGCGGGGCACCTCGTCGCGGCAAGGCGTGGTTTTCGCGGAACGCGGCAAGCCTTGTTCCGCGCCTTTTCCGCCTGCCGCTCCTCTCTCACAAAAATCTTTGCAAGCAAATCTTTTTGTGAGTGTTTATAGAATACTCGCGCAAGCAAGGTCTCCTTGCGCCCGCGCCCCACATTTGCGCATACCTGCGCTTACGGGGAAAGGGTGAATGCGGGCGCAATAAATTGTTAAGCCCCGAGGTGCGCCCGCAGAGGGAAAACGAGCCGCTGCCTTGTCGCGGCGGCGTTTTCCCTAAACCTCACGGCAAAGATTTTTGCCTTTGCAAAAAGATTTGCGTGAACGTAAGGAGCCGCAGTCTCGTCGCGGCGGCGTTTTCTCTCCATTCGCAGGATTTTATCGCGCCTTTGCGCGAGAAAATCCGCGAGCCGTCACTCTTCTTTCCCCAACGACTGCAGCGTCACCGAGAAGGTGTTGGAGATACCGTCGCGGGCATAATCGTAGGGCAGTTTTGCGACCGACTCGAGCGAGGCGAGCGCGCCGTGCGAATCTCTGCCGTGCATGGGGTTTGCCCCGGGCGCAAGCGGCTGACCCGCCCTTCTGCCGTCCGGCGTGTTGCCCGTCTTTTTTCCGTAGACCACGTTGGACGTGATGGTGAGAATGGACATCGTCGGCACGGAATCGCGGTACGTCGTGTGGCTCTTGATGAAGTTCATGAACGTCTTGACCAGCCAGACGGCGATCTCGTCGGCGCGGTCGTCGTTGTTGCCGTACTTGGGATAGTCGCCCTCGATCTTAAAATCGGTGACGATACCGTCCTCGTTGCGGATGGGATATACCTTTGCATACCTGATCGCCGAGAGCGAATCCGCCGCGCACGAGAGCCCCGCAATGCCCGTTGCGAAGAAGCGGCGCACGGTGGAATCGTGCAGCGCCATCTCGAGCGCCTCGTAGCAATACTTGTCGTGCATATAGTGGATGACGTTGAGGGTATTGACGTACAGCCCCGCGAGCCAGCGCATCATCTCGGTATACTTTTCCTTGACCTCCCGATAGTCGAGCGGCCCGTCGCCGAGGATGGGCGCATAGGGCGGCGAGACCTGCAAAGGTTTCCCCGATTTGTCCTTTTCCAGCTCGTCCTTGCCGCCGTTGATGGCGTACAGGAGGCACTTCGCGAGGTTGGCGCGCGCGCCGAAGAACTGCATATCCTTGCCCACGCGCATACTCGAGACGCAGCACGCGATGCAGTAGTCATCCCCCATCTCGGGGCGCATGAGGTCGTCGCTCTCGTACTGGATGGCGGACGTCTTGATGGAGATCTCCGCGCAGAACGTCTTGAAGTTTTTGGGCAGCCGCTTCGACCAGAGCACCGTGAGGTTGGGTTCGGGCGCGGGGCCGAGGTTGACGAGGGTATGCAGGATGCGGAAGCTGTTCTTGGTGACGAGCGTCCTGCCGTCCACCCCCATGCCGCCGATGGACTCGGTGACCCAGGTGGGGTCGCCGCTGAACAGTTCGTTGTACTCCTTGATGCGCATGAACTTGACGACGCGCAGCTTCATAACGAAGTGGTCGATCAGCTCCTGCGCCTCCTGCTCGGTGAGCGTGCCCTCGTCGAGGTCACGCTGGATATAGATGTCGAGGAAGGTGGAGTTTCTGCCGATGGACATCGCGGCGCCGTTCTGATCCTTGATGGCACCCAGGTACCCGAAGTACAGCCACTGCACCGCCTCCTGCGCCGTCTCGGCGGGACGGGAGATGTCGAAGCCGTACGCCGCCGCCATCTCCTTGAGCCGTCCGAGCGCCTTGATCTGCTCGGAGATCTCCTCGCGGTCGCGGATCTTGTCGGGCGTCATGTCGCCGTCCAGAAGCAGCTTATCCTCCTGCTTCTTCCGAATGAGGTAATCGACGCCATAGAGCGCGACGCGGCGGTAATCCCCCACGATGCGCCCTCTGCCGTAGGTGTCGGGCAGCCCCGTCAGGATATGCGCATGACGGGCGAGGCGCATCTCGGGCGTGTATGCGTCGAACACGCCGTCATTGTGCGTCTTGCGGTATTTGGTGAAGATCTCTTTGACGCGGGGCGAGATCTCATAGCCGTACATCTTGAGTGCTTCCTCCGCCATGCGGATGCCGCCGAAGGGCTGCAGCGAGCGCTTGAAGGGGGCGTCCGTCTGAAGCCCCACGATCTTTTCGAGGTCCTTGTTGAAGTACCCCGCCGCATGCGAATTGACGCGGGAGACGATCTCCGTATCGGCGTCATACACGCCGCCGCGCGCGCGCTCCTCCTTGGTGAGCTGCATGACCTGCTCCCAGAGCTGTTTGGTCGCCTCCGTCGCGGGCGCCAGAAAGGACGCATCCCCCTCGTAAGGGGTGTAGTTGCGCTGAATAAAGTCGCGAACGTCGATCTCGTCGTTCGACCACTTGCCGCGCTCAAAGGAGCGCCATGCCTTTTCATGATCCATGTTCTTTTTCTCCTGCCGATCTCTTTTGTATTGTGCAACGCCTTGAGAGCGTTTATTCTTCGAGTTTGGCGTCCAGCCAGAGCGATAAAATTTCCTCGGGCTGATACCCCGTGCAGCGGGCGATCTCCGCCCCGTCCCGCAGGACGATGAGCGTGGGAACGCGGTCGACGGACAGCGCCCGCACCCTGTCCGCATTCTGTTCGTTCACCTCGAGGTGCTCGACGGGGATCCCCCGCTCCCGCGCCAGGCGGTTGACGACGGGCAGGAGCGTGAGGCAGTTCGCGCAGCTCTCGCCGCTCACTTCCAAAAGCGTGAATTTTGCCATCATGCCCTCCCGCGCAGGATGCGCTTTGCGTTCTCCACCCGCTCCTTTGCGGGCGGCTGTACCCCCTCGAGCGAGTAGGGAATGCCGAGCTTTTTGTACTTCTGCACCCCCATCGTGTGATAGGGAAGCACCTCCACCTTCTCCACGTTTTTGAGCGTATCGAGGAACGCCCGCAGCCGCATGAGCGCGCCGTCGTCGTCGGTGATCCCCGGCACGAGGACGTGGCGGATCCACATCTTCACGCCCCTTTGGTCGAGAAATCGCGCGAACGCCAGCGGGTTTTTGTTGCTCTGTCCCGTCAGCGCGCGGTGCGCGTCCTCGTCGATGTGCTTGACGTCGAGCAGGACGAGGTCGGTGAGCTGCGCGAGCCGCCCGAAGCGTTCATCCCCCTCCCGGAAGCAGATGCCAGAGGTATCGAGGCAGGTGGAGATCTTCTTTTGCTTCAGAAGGGCAAACAGCTCCAGCAGAAAGTCGAGCTGCAGAAGGGGTTCCCCGCCCGAGACGGTCACGCCGCCGCGGTCGGCGAAATAGCTCTTGTATTTGAGCGCCTCGCGGACGACCTCCTCGGCGGTAACCTGCGTGCCGCCCGATGCATCCCAGGTGTCGGGATTGTGGCAGTAGCGGCAGCGCATCGGACAGCCCTGCAGAAAGACGACAAAGCGGATGCCCGGCCCGTCGACCGTGCCGAACGATTCGTACGAATGCAGTCTCCCCGTCATGGCGGCGCCCTCCGAAAAAGGTCAAGAAAAGGCAATCTTTATCGTTGCGATAAAAATTGCCCAGACGAACGGCATCTCTCCCCTGCGGCTTCACGCGGTGCTCCGCTTTTTCTTCGTCAGTCGCCGCAAGGTCTTTCAGCTGCCCCTATCATACCACACACCATGCGCTTTGTCAAGGATTCCCGTACAAAAAGTACGGAGAAAATTTTCCAAGATACACTAAATATTGTGTCAGGCGGAAAATTGTTACACTAAATATAGATAAAATGCCGCCGCGGACAACTGCCCGCGGCGGCACGGTCTTACTTGAGCAGGTCGTCGTACTTTCCGATGTTGGAAAAGGCGATGGGCGCGCCCGCTTCGAGCGTATGGACGATCTCCACCGTGCGATCGTTGAAGGGGGTCGGAACGCCGTATTTTTTGCCGAACTCGCACACGACGCCGTTGATCGCGTCGATCTCGCACTTCTTGCCCGCGCGGATGTCCTGCAGCATACTCGCGACGAGGGAGGCGTGCTTCTTCATCGCAACGGGGATGAGCGCGAAGGAGATCGCCTTTTTGAGCGCGCCGCGGTAGTCGAAGAGTTTATCGATCTTGTGCCCCTGCACGGGTTCGATGGAGATGTTCGCGGCTTTGGCGACGTCGATGCACTCCTTGATGATGCGTTGGGCGACGCGGCGGGATGCTTTGTTGTTTGCGACCTCGCCGAACGTCGCGCCCGTCACGGTGGAAAGCCCCGAGAAGGCGCTGTTGATGAGCAGCTTCGACCAGCGCGCGCCGATGAAGTTTTTCTCCACGACCACGGTGCCCATGCACTCGAAGAGCGCCTTGACGTCCTCGAGGTGATTGCCCTTGCCGTACGCGCCCAGCGAGAAGGTGAGTGCCGATGGATCGGAGGTGAGTTCGGAAACGCCCTCTCCCTTGAACGTCGCGCCCCACGCGATGGCGCAGCCGAGCGTCCTGTCCGCACCGATCGCCTCGGCGATGGCGGGTTCGGGCAAGCCGTTCTGACAGGTGCAGAGCGCGCCGTTCTCCTTTAAGAAGGGCTGCAAAAACGCGATGACGTCCGCGTTATGCTGCTGCTTGGTCATGAGGATGATGACGTCGTACTGCCCCGTAAGCTCCCCCGGCAAGAGGGCGTCCACCTTCTGCACGAAATCGACTTTCCCGACGATGTGCGCGCCGTTTTGTTTGAGTGCGGCGACGTGCTTTTCGTTGCGGTTGACGAGGTCGATCTGCCGCCCCGCCCTTGCGATATAGGCGCCGAGCACCGTTCCCAGCGCCCCCGCCCCGTAGATCATAGCTCTCATTTCATCACTCCCGATAAAAATTTTTCTCTCGCAAAAAGATTTGCAAGCAAATCTTTTTGCGAATTAAATAATGACGCGAGCAAAACCGCGTTTTGCGCTGCGGGACTCAAATTGCGCATACCTGCGCTTATGGGGAAAGGGTGAATTGACGCGAGCTAAAATTGTAAGCCCCGAAATTCGCGTCAAGAGGGAAAACGAGCCGCAGTCTCGTCGCGGCGGCGTTTTCCCTAAACCTCACGGCAAAGATTTTCGCCTTTGCGAAAAGATTTGCGTGAACTTGAAAACGAGCCGCAGCCTTGTCGCGGCGGCGTTTTCCCTGAACCTCACGGAATTTCTCCGAGCCTTTGCTCGGAGAAATTCGTGAACCCCCTCATCTCAGTTCTGCACCGAAATTCTTATGCAGCGCATCGACGATCTTTTTGAAATAATTCTCCGCCGCCTCGGGCGTGAGCGCCTTGTCCCCCTCCGCCGCAAAGGTGATGTGGAACGCCATGCTCTTTTTGCCCTTGCCGAGCACGGGGCCGCGGAACACGTCGAACAGCTCCGCTTTTCTTACCGCCTTACAGCTCTTTAAGATGCACGCCTCCATCTGCGCGCAGGTGACTTCCTCGGCGACGACGACGGCGAGATCGCGCTCGACGTCGGGGTACTTGGGAATGGCATGGAAGGTGATGTCCTTCGCAAACTTTTTGGAGAGCGCGGCGTAGTCAAGCTCGCCAAGATAGGCGCGCTTTTCGAGCGCAAGCTCCTCGCAGACGGCGGGGTGCAGTTCGCCCAGCCAGCCCACTTCCTTCTCGCCGAGTTTGACGCACGCGGCGACGCCCGGGTGCAAAAAGGGCTTTTGCGTGCGCTCGAAGGTGAGCTTTATGTCGAACGCCTCGGCGAGCGCCTCGACGGCGCCCTTTAAGTCGAAGAAGTCGCCCTCTCCCCAGATGCCGAGCGAGATATGCTTCCTCTCCTCGGGCTGCTCGGTGAGCGGGAGCGACTTGGGGAGATAGACGTTGGCAAGCTCGAAGAGCCGCCCCGCGTCGTTGCCGCGGCGCACGTTGCGCACGATATTCCAGATCATGCTGGGCGCGAGGATGGTGCGCAGGACGGAGAGATCCTCGCCGATGGGGTTGAGGATCTTCACCGCTTCCCGCTCCGCCGCGTCGGCGGGCAGTCGCAGGAGATCGAGATCCTTGGGCGAATAGAAGGAGTAGCTGCACGTCTCGAAATACCCTTCATTTTGGAACACGCGCTTGCACTTCTCCTCCGTCTTTTGCGCGGCATCCAGACCGCCCCGCGTGACCGTCGCGCGCGCCAGGAAGGTGGGCACGATATGCTCATATCCGTACGAGCGGATGATCTCCTCGGCGAGGTCGGGATAGCCGTCGACGTCCTCGCGCCAGAGCGGAACGACGACGGACATGCCCCCCTCGGAGGCGGTCACGCCGAAGCCGAGCCGCTCCAAAATGGCGACCATGTCCGCGTGCGGCACCGAGATGCCGAGCACGGCGTCGATCCGGTCATACCCCGCCTCGATGGTCTTGGGGGTAAGCGGATCGGCGTTGACGTCCGCGCGGCAGGAAGTGGGCGTGCCGCAGCCCAGCTGCTCGACCAGGTGAAGCGCGCGATCCATCGCAACGCCGCACGTCCAGGCGTCCATGCCCTTTTCAAAGCGGGCGGAGGAATCGCTGCGCTGACCGAGCGCGCGCGACGTCTTGCGCACGCTGTCGCGGGCGAACTTCGCCGCCTCGAAGAACACCTCGCGGGTGTCCGCCTTGATCTCGCTGTTCAGTCCGCCCATGATGCCCGCAAGGGCGACGCCCTTTTTCCTGTCGCAGATGAGCAGATTGTCGGGCGTGAGCGTGAACTGCTTCTCGTCGAGGGTGGTGATCGTCTCCCCCTCCCTTGCGCGGCGGACGACGATGCCGTCTCCCTCGAGATAGTTCCTGTCGAACGCGTGCATGGGCTGCCCGAGCTCGAGCAGCACGAAGTTGGTGATATCGACGATATCGGAGACCGAACGCAGTCCGCACAGCGCGAGGCGGCGGCGCATCCAGCGCGGCGAGGTGCCGATCTTCACGTCCGCGACGTAGTTGCCCACATAGCGGGGGCAGAGCGTCGGCTCCTCCACTTCCACCGTGATCTTCACGTCGGTGGGACGGGCGGTATAGTCGGTGGCGGGCGCCTTGAGCGGAAGGCGGAGAATGGCGGCGACTTCGCGCGCCATGCCGAAGATGCTCTGGCAGTCGGGGCGGTTGGCGGTGACGGCGATGTCGAAGAGCCAGTCGTCGATGCCCACGACGGGGCGGATGTCCGTGCCGAGCGGGGTATCTTCGTCGAGGATGAGGATGCCGTTGACTTCGGCGCCCTCATAAAAATCGTCCGTGATGCCCAGCTCCTCGCCCGAACAGAACATTCCCTCCGAGACGACGCCGCGCAGTTTGCCCGTTTTGATCTTCTGCACGCCGCCCTCATGCAGGACGGTGGAGTTGTCGAGCGCGACGGGAACGATCGCCCCCTCAAACACGTTGGTCGCCGCGGTGACGATCTGCCGCGCGCCGAGCGCGCCGCAATCCACTTGGCAGATGGTGAGCCGGTCGGCGTCGGGGTGCTTTTCCGTCTTTGTGATGCGCCCCGTCACGACGTTTTCCACATTCTTGCCGAGGTAAGTGGGTTCCTCCACCTCGAAGCCGCAGGAGAAGAGCTTGTCCTGCAATTCTTCGGGCGTGACATTGACATCTACATAGTCTTTGAGCCAGCTGTAAGGTAAAATCATTGCACCGTCCCCCTCAATCCTTGAACTGCGACAGGAATCTCACGTCGTTTTCCGTCAGAAGTTTGATATTGTTGATGCCGTATTTGAGCATGGCGATGCGCTCGATGCCCATGCCGAAGGCAAAGCCCGAATACACGTCGGGATCGATGTTGCAGTTTTCGAGCACGCGGCGGTTGACCATGCCCGCGCCGAGCACCTCGATCCAGCCCGTTCCCTTGCACAAAGAGCAGCCCTTCCCCCCGCAGGCGTGGCAGGAGACGTCCACCTCGACGGAGGGTTCCGTGAAGGGGAAGTAGGAGGGACGCAGACGCGTCTTGCTGTTCTTGCCGAATACGACGCGCGCGAACTCGTCGAGCATCCCCTGCAGATCGCAGAGGGTGATGTTCTTGTCCACCACAAGCCCCTCCATCTGATGGAACATGGGCGAGTGGGTCGCGTCATCGTCCGAGCGGAACACCCTGCCCGGGGAGAGCATCTTGATGGGCGGCTGCTTTTTCTCCATCATGCGGATCTGCCCCGCGCTCGTCTGCGTGCGCAGAAGCAGCCCGTCCGCGAGATAGAAGGTATCCTGCATATCGCGCGCGGGGTGGTCGGCGGGCGTGTTGAGCGCCGTGAAGTTGTAGTAATCCGTCTCGATCTCGGGGCCTTCGAACACCTCGAACCCCATGCCCGCGAACACGTCGATGAGCAGATTCTTCACGCGGGTGACGGGGTGCAGCGTCCCCTGCCTGCGGCGGCGTCCGGGCATGGTGACGTCCACCTGCTCCTTTTCCAGCCGCGCGGACATCTCGCGCGCGTGCAGCTTCTCCTCGATGGCGACGACGCGCTCCTCGATGGCGCGGCGCAGCTCGTTGATCTGCGCGCCGAACGCGGGGCGCTCCGCCTCGGGGAGCTCCCTGAGCTTCTTGTAGAGTGCGCCGAGACGCCCCATCTTGCCGAGAAACGCCGTTTTCGCCTCGTAGAGCGCGTGGCTGTCTGCGGCGAGCGCGAACTTGTCTGCCGCTTCCTGTAAGATCTCCTCCAATGACTTATCCATGATCACTCCATATAAATTAAGCCCCGTCCTCCCGAGGGAGAACAGGGCGATTTGACGCGGTACCACCTGTCTTTGCGCGCAGAAAGCGCGCCTCGTTGCCCCTTAACGCGGGGAAACGGCTCCGCTTGAAGTTCTGTTCGGCGGAGCGGCTGGCGGGGGAATACCGTGCCGGGCGGTGCGGGGGTCTTTCAGCCTGTGGACGCCCCTCTCTTTGGCACGCTCCGTGCGCACGTCTCTTCCGCGTGACTGCCGTTTACGCTATTCAGTATAATCCGCCGCCCGCCCCTTTGTCAAATGATTTTGCGAATTTTTTTGAAAAAGGCGCTCCCGCGCGTGCGGGAGCGCCCCTTCCGGCGCCGCAGTGCGTCAGAGCGCAAAGGAGAAGGTGTAGGCCTCCTCGCCGTAATGCTCGTTGGCGACCCAGAGCACCGTCTTTTGGGTGAGGTTGTAGACGACGGAGTGTACCGTGATGCCGTTGCCGTCGTCGTTGTTCCACGTTCTTCTGCCGACCGCCTGCAGGATGTCCATCGCGGCATTCTCGTCCGCAACGACGCCGTCCGTCGCCGAGAGACGCGTATAGATCTCGTCGTAGCGGTCAAGCCCCGCCTTGTCGTCGTCCTCATAGTACCCGGGCTGCAGGATGAAGTTGGTGATCCACTGGTAGTCGCACGCGCCCTCCCGCTCGCCGATGTGCGCGTCGTCGTCATTGTAGATGACGTGGAGCGTGCGCGCGGAGCCGTCGTTGTCGGTGTTGTCGGTGCCGTTCGTCCACTCGAGGATGGCGCTCTTGCCCGTCGCGTCGGCGATCATATAGTGGAAAGACGTCTGCGCCGAATCGTGCATATCGTACTGCTCGATGAAGGCGACCGCCTCGTCCACCGTCGCGCAGTAATCGAGCATGGCGCGCATCATCGTCGTCGAGGTGATGTCGGGTCTGTCCGTCTGCTGGTCGGTCGCAACGGTGATCTCGTTGCCCTCTTCGTCGAGCTCGCCGCCCTGATAGCTCATGAAGATGCCGCAGCTCAGTCCCTTCTCGTTGATGCCGTCCAGCGGCGCATAGGGTGCGGCGAGGCAGGTGATCTTGTTGATCAGCCCCTCCACGTCCTTGTCCTGATCCATGCCCAGAAACTGCAGATCGACCGTCGAGAAGGAGGCGTACCGCCCGTTGCCCGGCTCGGTAAAGACGAGCGCCGTGTTGGTCATGGAAAAGTCGTAGTTGCGGGCGAAGATCCTGTCGCCCGACGGCGTGACCGCCGTGAAGGCGCTGCACGCGATCTCGCTCTGCGAGATCTCCATCTGAATGAGCCCGCGCGTGATGCTGTTCGTGATGAAGTCGATCAGCTCCCCGTCGCTCGACGCGCCGCCCTGCGCGAGGAAGTCGTCAAAGTAGAAATCCCCCGCGACGTCCATGCGGTACACCGCGCCGTCATTGTGCGCATGGTCGCGCTCGGCGACCTTTTTGAAGCTCGAAAGCGTCGCGATCTCGTTACGCCATACGATCGCCGCCGCCCCCACGAGCGCGACGAGCAGCACGAGAATGCACGCGATGACGATCGCCGTCACCTTCACCCACTTGGGGGCACGTTTTTTGCTCTCTTCCGTCATGATAGTTCTCCCGAAATTGATGTCTCCACCATCCGTTCACAATGTGACCGAATTGTGCGGAACGCGGCGATTATATCATGTACGAGAAATTTTGTCAATAAAATTTATGACACTTTTTCGGTTTGTCACATATTTCCCCCCGCCGCAACAAAAAAGCTCCCCGTACGGGAGCCTTTGTCTGTCGCATCAGAGGGCGATGCGCTTTAAGAGCGCGTTGTTGCCGATCGCCCTGCCGCCGCCCAGCACGATCGCCATCTGGGCGTCGCTGCCGAGGTGCGCCTCCATCTGCAGGCGGTCGGAGACGTAGTCGGCGAACCCCGCGATGTTCGTGACGCCGCCCGCGAGATAGACGCCGTTCTTGCACATGACGGCGGACACCTCGGCGGGGAGTTTTTTCATCACGAGTTCGGCGTATTCGATGATCTTATCCACATAGACGCGCACGGGGAAGAGGATATCCGCCGACGAGACGGAGACGGAGCGCGGCTTGCCCGTCGCGATATCCCGCCCGTTGACGATGGTGCCCTGGTTGTCGTTTTCGATGAGGCTGCCCACCGTATTCTTGAGCTTTTCGCTCGTCAGAGATCCGATCTTTAAGTTGAACGTCTCGGCGACGTGGTCGATGATATGTACGTCCATGTTGTTGCCGCCCACGTTCATCGTCAGCCCCGCGATGATGCCGTCGAGGGAGAATGCCGCGCACGACGTCTTGCCCGCGCCGATGTCGATGGCGAACACGGGGTTGGATTCGGAGAGCGGAATATCCTGCCCGAGCACGGCGAGATAGGGCGTCTCGGCAAAGGAGACGCGCGAAAGCCCCGCCGCGCGCGCGATGCGGCAATACTTCTCGCGCAGCTCGATGCTGCACGCGCAGGGCACGCAGAAGAGCGCCTCCACGGAGAAGGTGCGGCGCACCACCTTGCGCAGGAAATATTCAAGCAGGGCGGCGGCGCAGCGCTCGTCGACGATCTCCCCCTCGTAGACGGGGAAGCAGACGTCGGTGACCTCCGCCGTCTTGCCGAGAAGGCGCTTTGCCTCCGCACCGAAGGCGCGGATCTCGCCCGTGTCCTTTTGCACGGTGACGCAGGTCGGCTCGGACAGCACGATCCCGCTTCCGATCTTGTAAATTTTCGTGACCGCAGTCCCGAAGTCGATGGCAAGTTTGAGCATAAGTATTTCCTCTGTCTATTGTTCGGCGGGACAAATCAGCCCCGCCGTGTGCAGCATTTCGCCGAGCCGCTCGAGCGGCAGCCCCACCACGTTGGAATAGCTCCCCTCGTAGGAGGCGACGAGCGGATACCCGTCCTGGATGCCGTACGCCCCCGCCTTGTCGAGGGGCAGCCCGCTTGCAACGTAGCGCGCGATGAGTTCATCGGAGAGCGGGTAAAACGTCACGCGGGTCGTGACGACGTCCGCCTGTTCCCTTCCGCCCGCAATGAGGCAGATCCCCGTCAGAACTTCGTGCGTCCTGCCGCGCAATGTACGCAAAATGGCGCAGGCGTCCGCTTCATCTTTGGGCTTTCCCAGCACGTTCCCGTCCAGCGAGACGACGGTGTCCGCCCCGAGCACGGCGCAGTCCGGATGGCGGGCGGCGACGTCCGCCGCCTTGCCGCGCGCATTGAAGAGCGCCGCTTCGGACGCAGAAAGCCCCGCGCTCCCTTCCTCGAAGCGCGAGGGTTCCACCCGAAACTCCGTGAAAAACCGAGCGAGCAATTCCCGCCGGCGCGGAGAGTTGCTCGCAAGAATGAACGTCACAGGATCTCCAGATTCTTTTTGAACGTACGCTTGAAGTCGGGCGCCGTCTCCATCGCCTGGCGGATCTCCAGCGCGGCGTCGCCCGCAAGCTCCGTCTTCATGATGACGGAATCGCCCAGGACGTCGCAGTTGATGCCCGTCACGACGCCCATGCCGCTGCGGTCGAGCGCCTCGCCGATGCGCAGCAGCACGCCGAGTTTGCGCACGACGTCGAGATCTTCGTCCGAGACGATGTCCTTGTACTTCGCCCACTCGGCGGCGTTGATGTCCTCGCGCTTGTGGCAGCCCGCGACGAACGCGGCGAGCACGATCTCGCGGTGGGTCGCCCCGTAGATGCCCGAATTGAGGATCATGTAGCGGCTGTGCTGCTGGTGGTTGTAGTAGCGCACGCGCAGCCCGCAGTCGTGCAGGCTCGCGGCGATCTTGAGCACTTTCAGATAGGCGCGCGGGAATTTATGCAGCACGCGGAGCTGCTTGAAGAGCTGGATGGCGAGGCGCACGGTGTGTTCGACGTGCTTCTCGTCGCAGCCGTAGTAGTCGACGAGCGTATTGAGCGAATAGGTCAGCACGTCGAGGATGGGACGCTCCACCGTCTGCGGCACCGCCTGGTTGAACATGATGCCCTCCCGAAGGCCGCATCCCCCCACCGTGAAGGACTCGATGTGCAGATAGTCGGTGAACGCCTTGATGATGGCGAGCGCGGCGGGCATGATGTCCGCACGCGCAGGCGAAAGCCCGCGGATGCGCTTGCGCTTTTCCACGTCGAGCACGCGGATGGTCTCGTAGATGAAGCGGAAATCCTCCACCGCGAACTGATAGTTGTGCACGGTGTTGAGGGGGTATTTTCTGACGAGGCGGTTGATCTTGTAGAGGTTGCGGAAGGAACCGCCCACGCCGATCATCTGCGCGTCGGGATCCACTTCGGCGAGCCAGGGGATCTTTTTGAACTGCTCGGTGAAGAACTCCTCGATCTTTGCCGTCTGCTCCTCGGGGGAGACGCCGTCGTCGGCAAAGAGGTCGGTGAGCGTCACCGCGCCGAAGGAGAGCGAGGCATAGTTGAGCACGGTGCGGCGATTGTAGTAGATGATCTTGGTGCTGCCGCCCCCGATCTCGAGGATGATCCCCTTGGGAATATCCATCGAATTGATGACGCCGCGGTAGACGAGCGTCGCCTCCTCCTCTTCCGAGAGGACGTCCACGCGGATCCCGCAGGTCGCCTGGATCTCGTCGAGGAAGGAGCGCTGGTTTTTGGCGCGCCGGACGGCCGCCGTCGCGACGGCGATGATGCGGCTGACGTTGCTCGCGTCGCAAAGACGCTTAAACATTTTGATCGTGCGGATGGTCTCCGCGACGCGCTGCGGCTTCAAAAAACCGTCTCTGTCCATATCCTGACCGAGGCGGACGCTCTCTTTCAGCTCATCCTCGACCATAAAGTGATTTCCGAAGATCTTGACGATGACAAGGCGCGCGGAATTGGAACCGAGATCGATGATCCCGATGCGCTCCGATGCCCGTTCTTCGATTTCGGGCGTTGTTTTTTCCATATTCGTTCCCGTCCTTTTGCGTGAAATTTCGGACTTCCCGTCCGATCGGGCGAACGACAGGGCATCCCATTTCTTCCTTCTCCGAACCCGACAATGCCCCAAGTCTTATTTTACTTCCCCATTTTACCACACGCGGGGCGGTTTGTCCATACCCTTTTGAAAAAAAATTTCATTTCGGACGGAAAAAATCCCTCCGGCGTCATAATTTCCGACGCCTCCCATGAATATTTCACATATTTTTCGCAATAACTCTGTCCCGCAGCCGTTTTTTTCGGTGTGCGGCACGCAGACGGAGAAAGGCGAGCACGATGAGAAAGACACCGAACGCGCGCTCGAGAACGCCGCCCGGAAGATGCGCCGCGAGCAGGGAAGCGAGCGCGGAAAGGGCGAGCGCGGAGAGGATGAGGGGCAGCAGCCCCTCCCCCCGCACGAGTCCGCTTTTGACGTGAACGGGCAGGGCAAACGCCGCCATGGGCAGAAAGCAGACGAGGTTGATGCCCTGCGCCTGCGCCTGACCGATGCCGAAGAGCGTCAGAAGCGGGATGAGCACGGTGCCGCCGCCCATGCCCATGCCGCCCAAGATGCCGCCCGCGATCCCGCATAAAAACAATACTAAAAATGCCATGCGAACACCGCCTTTGCCCCCGCGAGCAGCATGAGCAGCGAAAAGAGCGGATCGAGCAGGGCGGGCGGGATGCGGGCGAGCAGCTTTGCGCCCGCGACGCCGCCCAGCGCGACGCCCAGCGCGACGGGCAGAAGCGCCGGCCACGGGATCAGCCCCGTCAGAAGGTAGACGACGGCGCTCACCAACGAGGCGGGCAGGATGCAGGCGATGGCGGTCGCGTGCGCCGCCGCCGTTCCGCGCCCCTCGATGCGCTCGAGAAGGGGCACGGCGATCATGCCGCCCCCGCCGCCGAACACCCCGTTCGCCGCCCCCACCGCGCCGCCGCCCGCAAGGCGCGCCCAAACCGACCGTTTCCCTCCCGCCATCAGATTTTCCCTCCTCCTTTTTTTGGCAGTTTGCCCCGCTCGCGGGAATTTTTTTCGCTTTCGCACGATTTCATAACGATTTTCACGCGGAATTGCTTGCGTCCGAACGCGATTTATATTAAAA
>CALVWN010000073.1 GCA_944367415.1 uncultured Clostridia bacterium
TCTCGCCGTAGGCGGGAACCGTCATCAGACGGCGCGCGGGAGAGGTAGGTTTATATCTCTTGACTGCCATGATTGACCTCCGCTGTTACGATAACGAGTTGAAGTGCTCGATCGCCTTGGAATCCTCCGTGAGGCGGACGATCGCCTTCTTCGTCGCGGGCGTGTAGCCGCTGTTCCTGCCCATTCTCTTGAGCTTGCCGGGGCAGGAGACGGTGTTGACGCTCTTCACGCGCACACCGAACATCTGCTCTACCGCGATCTTGATCTGCGTCTTGTTTGCCGACTTTGCAACGCGGAACGTGTAGCAGTTGTCGGCGATCCCGTCATAGCCCTTCTCGGTGAGGACGGGCTTCAAAATGATGTCTTCGGGTACCATTATGCGTACACCTCCTCGAGTTTCTTCACGGAGCCCTTCGTCAGGACGACCACTGCGTTTGCGACGATCTCGTAGGTGTTGATCTCGCTGACGGAAATGGTGGTCAGCGTGGGCAGGTTGCGCGCCGCGAGGATGACGTTCTCGTCATTTTCGTCCATGACGACGACGGTGCGCTTGTCCAGCTTCATCGCCTTGCGGAACGCCTCCATCTCCTTGGTCTTGGGCGCCGTGACCTTGAGTTCGTCGACGACGAACAGTTCGCCGTCCGCGACCTTCTTGGAGAGCGCCGAGACGAGCGCGCCGCGCTTGGCGGTGAGGTTCATCTTCTTGGAGAAGTCACGGCTCTTGGGGGCGAACACGACGCCGCCCTTCGTCCACTGCGGTGCGCGGATGGAACCCTGGCGCGCACGGCCGGTACCCTTCTGCCTCCAGGGCTTCGCCCCGCCCCCTCTCACTTCCGTGCGGGTGAGCGTGGACTTCGTACCCTGTCTCTGATTGCAAAGATAGGTGACGACCGCCTGGTGGATGAGGGGCTCGTTGTAATCGGCGCCGAACACCTTGTCGGAAAGCTCGAGATCGCCGACTTCCTCTCCCTTCATGTTATATACTTTCACGTTTGCCATGATCGTTCTCCTTATGCCTTGACGCTCGTCTTGAGCATGACGATGCTGCCCTTTACCCCGGGAACGGCACCCCTGACGAGGATGACGTTGCGGGCGAGATCCACCCGCACCACTTCGAGGTTCTGAATGGTGACGTTTTCGACACCGTACTGGCCCGCGAGGTTCTTATGCTTGAACACGCGCGAGGGCGAGCTGTTCGCGCTCATGGAACCGGGCTCCCTGTGGACAGGGCCGACGCCGTGCGTTTCCTTGAGGCGGTGCTGATTCCATCTCTTGATGACGCCCGTATAGCCGTGACCCTTGGTGACGCCCGATGCGTCCACCCTGTCGCCCGCGGCAAAGACGTCCGCCTTCACTTCGTCGCCCACCTTATAGCCCTCGACGCTCTCGAGGCGCACTTCGCGCAGATACTTGCAGGGCGCGACGCCCGCCTTCTTGAACTGGCCGAGGTCGGGCTTGTTGAGCGTCTTCTCCTTTGCGGGGAGGAAGCCGAGCTTGAGCGCCGTATAGCCGTCCGTATCCGGCGTTTTGACCTGCACCACGGGGCAGGGGCCTGCCTCGATGACCGTGACGGGGATGACCTTCCCGTCCTCCGCAAACAGCTGGGTCATGCCCACTTTGCGGCCGATGATTGCTTTACCCATCGTAAAGTTCACTCCTTGTTTTCTTTATTTTCCGATACCTTTTTGGAAGTATCCGATCTTACAGTTTGACTTTGATGTCCACGCCTGCGGGCAGGTGGATGGAATCGAGCAGCTTCGCATTGGGCGAATAGATGTCGATGATGCGCTTGTAGGTGCGCAGCTCGAACTGTTCGCGCGAATCCTTATATTTATGGGGGCTTCTCAGGATGGTCACGATCTCGCGCTCGGTGGGAAGCGGGATGGGACCGGAGATCTTCGCGCCGCCCTTCTGCATCGTCTCGACGATGCGGCTTGCCGCCTGGTCGACGAGTTCGTGATCGTACGCCGAAAGTTTGATTCTGATTTTCTGACTTGCCATAACTTACTCCTTTTTTATACGAACTTGGATTTCGCGTGTCAACGCACCCGTGCGTATCGACTGCTCTCATGAAAAAAACACGCGTCGTTTTGCGGTGTTTTCTCGCAAAAGCCTTCGGTTCGTCGCAGGAGTCGCGCTCCCACATTTGTCAGCGGAAATTATCTGCCGAGGGGCTTTCGTCCTCGCTTTTTCAGTAACTTCCCGCCTCAACCCTATACGCCGATGTGCGCAGCAAAAGACCTGCTGCTTTGACACAGCCTGTATAATATACCATCTTTTCTCGGCGAAGTCAACCGTTTGAACATGGTTTTTCGGAAAATTTCGCGCTTTTTTCCGTGTTTTTTGCCTCTTTTTTCCCGCAAACGCAGATATTGTAGATATTCCCCGCGCCCGCACAAGATATACGCATCCCGGAAAATGTTTTTTGCGGGGCGCGAAAATAATTTGACAAGGCGCGCCCGCGCGCGTACAATATTGTGCCATGAACTACTACCGCAGAAAACTTCGCGTATACCCCGTCTTTGAATGGCTGGAGACGGGCATCCTTTTGTGCGCGGCGGGCGGCTTTCTCGACGCCTACACCTATGTGACGCGGGGCGGCGTGTTCTGCAACGCCCAGACGAGCAACCTCATTTTCCTCACGCTCGGGATCGCCGCGGGCGACGGCGCGGCGGCGCTGCGCTACCTCATCCCCGTGCTGCTCTTTATCGCGGGCGTGTTCGTCAGCGAACTGTGCCTGCACCTCGCAAAGAAAAAGCGCGAAGAGTTCCGTGGGCACAGCTATGTGCTGGCGGGCGAGATCGCCGTGCTCGTCGTCGTGGGGCTGCTGCCCCCTTCCGTGCCCGATATGCTCGTCAATGCGCTCGTCTCGCTCGCGGCGGCGGTGCAGTTCGACAATTTCCGCAAGATGGAGGGCAAGCCCTTCGCGACGGCGTTCTGCACGGGCAATATGCGCACGGCGACCGAACACGCCATGCACTCGATCGCGGAAAAGGACGCGGGCGCCATCCGCGTGACCGCCAAATACGCCCTGCTCATCCTCTCCTTTCTGGGCGGCGTGCTGGCGGGATACTACGCCTCGCAGGCGGTCGGCGGATATGCGGCGTTCATCGCCGCCGCCATCCTCTTCGTCGTGCTCCTGAGCATCCTTGCGGGAAACTTCCTGCAGCGGCGGGCGCAGCGGCAGGAACAGCCGTCACAACAATAAGGAGGTCATCATGTCGGAAGCAACCATTCTTGTCACGGGACGGGGCGAAGTGCGCCGCGTTCCCGACCGCGTGCGGCTGACGCTCGACGTCGGCGCAACGGACGCAAACTATGCGGAGGCGGTCTCGCGCGCCGAACGCGCCGCTGATGCCGTCTGCGCGGCGCTCGCCCCGCTCGGCGTACCGCTGAAGGGCGCGTCGCTGCACACGGAGCCCGTCTTCGAACCGCAGGGCGGACGCCGCACGGGATACCGGGCGGCGCGGCGCCTGAAAGCGGAGCTTTCCGCCGATCCCGCGCGCCTTGCCGCGATCGCGGAGACGCTGGGCAGAAGCGGCGCGGAGCCGTCCTTCTCGGCGGAATACTTCCTCTCGGACGAGCGCGCGGCGCGCCTGGAAGCCGCCGCCCTTGCCGTCAAAGACGCGCAGGCACGCGCCGCAGCGCTCGCCGAAGCCGCAGGCGTCACGCTCGGGCGCATCCTGCGCATCGAGAGCGGCGCGCGGGCATTTCCCGCCGTGCGCGCGATGGCGCTGCGGGCAGACGAGGCTGCCGACCTCGCGCCCGATGAGATCGGGATCGGCGAGGACGTATCCGTCATTTTCGCCATCGAATGAACAAGCGCCGCCCCGAGGCGGCGCCTGTTCCGAACGAGACCCGCGGGGCGCGTACACGCGCCCCGCGGGTCTTGCGTTTGTTATTTCTCCTGTGTAAGGAGTACGAGTCCGTGCGTGAATTCCGACATCCACGTCGTGGAGAAGTTGAGCCCGATCTTCTCGTAATATTCGCCCGTATGCACCTGCCCGTCCAGCGTGTTGCGGTAGCGCTTCCTCGCGTCCAGGCCGCGCAGACGGACGAAACGATAGACGTCCATCTCCTTGAGCTTGTTCATGAACAGCACGAGCGAGGTCGTCCGGTCATGCGAGACGCACTGCATACACATCGTGTTCCCCTCGTACGGGGCGCGCAGATGGTAGAGCGTGCCGTCCTCGATGACGTCGCGGTGATATTTGCGATAGACGTCCGCCATCTTGTCGAGGGTGTCGATCTCCTCCTTGCCGAGTTTGCCGGGATTCATCTCATAGCCGTAGGTACCGAACAGCGCGAGCGCCGCCTTGGTCGCATAGGAGGCGACGGGGCTGTCGTTGACGTGCGCGCCGATCGCCGAGAGCGGATAGCCGAGCGAGGTATTGAACTGAATGTCGATGCGCTGCGCGGGATCGCTCTCGTCCGAGCACCAGATCTGCGGGCAGTAATACAGCACGCCCATGTCGAAGCGGCCGCCGCCCGAGGCGCAGCCCTCGAACATGACCTTGGGGAACTCGCGCGTCAGTCTGCCGAGCAGGGAATAGAACCCCAGCACGAGGCGGTGATAGATCTCGCCCTGCCGATCGGCGGGGTATGCCGCCGAGACGTGTTCGGCGACGGTGCGGTTGTAATCCCATTTGATATAGTCGACGGGATACTCTTTGAGGAAGGCGCGCATCTGGCGGTACACGTTCTCCACCACCTCGGGATTGGAGAAGTCGAGGTGGAACTGATGGCGGGAGACGGAAAGCTCGTTCCTGCCCCACCCCAGCGTGTATTCGGGATGGGCGCGGAAGAGATCGCTGTCCGGGTTGACCATCTCCGGTTCGAACCAGATGCCAAACTTGATCTTGTGCGCGGTGCAGTGCGTGATGATGCGCTTGAGGTCGATCTTCTTCTCGTTGACCGTCCAGTCGCCCAGCCCTGCCGCGTCCGAATTGCGCGCGCCGAACCAGCCGTCGTCGAGCACGAACAGCTCCGTGCCGAGCTTGCACGCATCGTCGATATAGGAGAGGATGAGATCGGTGTCGAAGTCGAAGTAGCACCCCTCCCACGAATTGAACAGCACGGGCTTATAGTCGCGGTTTGCCGCATACGTCATGAGGTTTTCGCGGATAAAGCGGTGGAAGGTCTGCGACATGGCGTCCACACCCGCGTCCGAATAGGCGATGACCGCCTGGGGCGTGTAGAACTTTTCGCCCGCGCCGAGCTTCCACTCGAAATCCTCGTCATTGATGCCGTAGAGGATGTGCAGCCCGCCGTACGTCCCGACCCGGGTGCGGAACTTGAAGTTGCCGCTGTAGATGAGGTTGAAGCCGATGACCTCACCGCGATCCATCGTCGCGGTGCGCTCCTTCAGGAACACGAAGGGATTTTCCTCCGCCGAGGAACGGCCGTAGTTGGAGGAGATCTCCTGCACGCCGTCCGTCACGGGGGCGCAGCAGTAATCGCGCTCCTTCGCCCAGCGGCCGTAGAAATGCACGAGATCGTAGTCGGCGCGCGGCAGATCGAGCTGCATGGACATGGCGCGCGTCAGGCGCAGCGGGCGCTTGCCGCCGTTTTCCAGGCAGAAGCTCTTGATGAGGATATCCTTGTCGGGAAAGATGGTGAGATAGAGATGGGCGCGCAGGCGGAGATTTTTATCCTCCAGCAGCACGTCTGCCGTCTCGCAGTCGCCGTGCGCGTGCGGAAGCCCCTCGATGGCGGGCGCCCCCTTCATGCGGCGCAGGCTGCGGAAGCGCAGATCTGTCTCGAATCCCCCCTCTTTGCCGCGCGCGATGACGGGCGCGCCGCGCTTGTCGGAGAGGCCGTGCGGCGAGACCTCGAGCGGGACGGCGTCTGTCTTGAACCCGTCGGCATAGGTGCGCTCTTCGCCGCGCGCAACGTCATAGTAGGGCGATGCGTAGACGCCATTGTTGCGCACGCAGGAAAAATCCGAATAGCCGGCGAGGTGTTTGCCGAAATACAGCGTCTCGAGATAGCCCGCGTCGTTCACATAGACGACGTACCCGATGCTCTTGTTGTCGAGCACGAGGAGGCGTGTGTTCTTGTTGTAACGGATCATGGATATATTCCCCTTCGTTTATTTGCAGTCCCCCGCCGTCGGCGGGGGATCGCGTTGCAGAATGTCAGTCCTTCGCGCTCAGAGCGCCGTGACGATGATGCCGTCCTCGATGCTGCAGTCGTAGAAGGAAGGCTCATAGCCGATCTTGGCGGTATATTTCCGGCAGACGGTGCGCTTAAAGTCGGTGACGCCATCCCTTTCCACGATGGAAACGGTGCAGCCGCCGAATCCGGCGCCCGTCATGCGCGAACCCTTGCAGGCGGGATGCGCCTGCGCCGCCGCCGCGAGGGTGTCAAGTTCGACGCCCGTCACCTCATACAGATCGCGCAGCGAGGCGTGGGAGGCATTGAGCAGTTCGCCGAGCGTATCGACGTCCCCCCGCTTCATCGCACCCGCGGCACGGCGCACGCGGTCGCACTCCTCGACGACGTGGCGCGCGCGGTCTTTGACCTTGCCCTCTCCGTCGAGCACGAACCCGATGCGCGCGAAGGTCTCGGGCGTCAGCTCCGCAAGGCAGGAGATGTCCGCCTTTTCGCGCAGCAGCTCGCGCGCGCGCTCGGTCTCGGCGCGGCGCTCGTTGTATTTGCTCGTAACGAGACTGTGCGGCTTGTTGCAGTTGGCGATGACGAGTACGCAGCTGCCGAGCAGGATGGGAACGTACTCGCGCGCGAGCGTGCTGCAGTCGAGCAGGATGGCATTGTCCTTTTTGCCGCACGCCGAAGCGTACTGATCCATGATGCCGCAGTTGACGCCCGTGTACTCGCGCTCCGCCTTCTGGGCGACGAGCGCGGCTTCGACGGGATCGATCGGCTCACCCGCAAGCGCCGCGAGCGCCGCGATGGTGGAGACTTCGATCGCCGCCGAGGAGGACAGTCCGCTCCCGAAGGGAACGGTGCAGTCGTACACGAGGTCGCACCCGACGATCGGGTGGCCCGCCTTCTGCCAGAAATAGGCGCTGCCCGCCGGGTAATCGGCGTATTTGACGTCCTTGTACTCCCCCAGCCGTCCGATGTCGAGCGTGATGCGCGCGGGAATGTCCGTCCAGGAGAGATTGATCTTGTCCGTGCCGTTGGGACGGGCATAGATGGTATTTTTGAGGGAGAGCGCCGCGGGCAAGACCTTTCCGCCGCAATAATCGACGTGTTCGCCGATGAGGTTGACTCTGCCTGCTGCCGAGACGCGAAGGGTGTATTTGCTTTCGTCAATCATGGTGGATTCCTGCCTTTTCGATGAGGAATTGTGCCGTCTCCGGCTGTGTCTTGAATACGGCGGTGTTGCCGAGGATGCGCTCGCATACGCTCGCGAGTTCGCGCTTGACCGCCTCGTGCGCCGTCTCCTTCGTGAAGGAAGGCGCCATTGCCTTGAGTTCCGCATAGATCATGGAGAAATCCTCGTATCCCGCGGGGAGCGCGCTGTCCGCGACGAGGCACTCCTCCAGGGTCGCGAGCTGACCGACGAGCCGCCCGGGGAGGATGAACAGCCCCTGCGCCTCGATCAGCCCGATGGACTCCTTCTTGATGACGTGAAATTCGGGATGCGCGTGGAACACGCCGTCGGGATACTGCTCCGACGTGATGTTGTTGCGCAGGATGAGATTCATCTCATACCCCTTCTCCGTCCGGACGACGGTGGGGCTGACCGCGCTGTGCACGCCCTCCCCGTCGACGGGGATGATGCCGCGCGCCCTGTCCTCATACTTCTCCCACGCCGTGCGGATGACCTCGCAGCAGTCGGCGACGCGGGAGGCATCCCTGCCCGTGACGCGCACCGCCGTGCCGAACCAGTCGAGCACGCCCACTTCAAGATCGGGAAATTCGGGATGCGAGAGCGCGACGGAGACGCCGGCGCGGTGGAGCGGAAGCACTTCGCCGCCCCCCTGGAAGTGATCGTGCGCGAGCACGCTCCCGCCGATGCGGGGCAGCGCCGCGTTGCAGCCGATGAAGTAGTGCGGGAACATATCGACGAACTGCATGAGCTTGACAAACGTGCCGCGGTCGACGTGCATGGGGATGTGCCTGCCGTTCACCGCGATGCCGTGTTCGTGGAAGTATCCGTAGGGCGAGAACTGCCAGAACCACTGCTCGCCGCCCAGCTCGAGCGAGACGGTGCGCAGCGTGCGCTTATTGCGCCCGAAGTACCCCTCGTTCTCGCGGCAGATGGTGCATTTGGGGTATCCCCCCTTGACGCTGTTGCCGCTCACCGCCTTTTTGGGATCGCGGAACTCGGGTTTTGCGCAGTTGATGGTGACGATCAGCCCGTTCGGCGCCGAAAAGCGGGGATTTTGGTCGAGCTTCTCCTTTTTGACGTAGTCGGACAGGACGCAGTAGGAATACAGCCACTCCGTCGCCTCCTGCGAGGAGAACGCCATGTGTGCGGCGAACGCCTCCTCCACCGCCGCCGGCGGCAGCATCAGGGCGCCCATCACACTGTCGGAGATGCGCTCCGCGTCATCGGACAATCCCGCGCGCGCGCACGCATCCGTCAGATCGCGCAGCAGCGCGCCGACGCTTCTTCCGTCGTACTCCTTTCCCGCGCCGTCATAGCTCTCCAGCCCGACGATGCCGAGAATGGTGTTGCGGACGTAACACTCGTTGCGCGCGTCCAGCCCCAGCTTCTCGCGCGCGTATGCGATGAGCTGATCGATCGCATCACAGACTTCTCTCATGTTCTTTCCTCCCGCTTTGGACTATCGGTCATTTTTTGCTCTCTTTTTCCCGAAACATGACAAAAAGACGATAGAAACTACCGCCTCTTTGCCAAAACTATATTGGGGGAATGAAGATATAAGCAATTTGATATCGCAGGATGGGTACGCCGCGGCGATATGTCATCTGGCCGGCTCCCCGTCTCCCGTTTACATCCCCATTATACCCGAAGCAAGAGTTTTTTGCAAGAAACGTATTGTTGAATTTTAGACATTTATTGACATTATCCGCTTGACATTTGAAATGTTTTAGGTTATCATGAAACAAACGGAGGAGGAAGCGATGATCGCAAAACAAGAGATCTGGAATTACCCCGAAGAGGTGCGCATCTGGGTGGGAAAGTACCTCAACTCCCACAATCTTCTGCACTGGCACTATGACTGCGAGTTCATCTGCGTCGAACGGGGCTCGCTGGACGTCTTTTGCGAAAAGAAGAAGCACACGCTGCACGCGGGCGACTGTTTCTTTACGGACAGCGGGCAGATCCACTACCAGCGCGCCTGCGAAGCGGACACCGTCCTCATCGTCATCGTTTTCGACTCCGCGATCGTGCGCCCCGTCCTTGAAAAGTATCAGTTCGCCTCTCCCAAGATGTACGGGCACTATCCCGTCCCCGCCTGGTACGCGCGCCTGTACTCCATCCTCACCGAGCGCAAGCCCTTCTTCGGCGAAGAGGCGAAGTGCGCCCTGTTTGAAATGATGATCGAGGTGTTTCGCGGCGAGCAGCTCGTCCGCCGCCTGGAGACCGACCGCACCGAGGAGGCGTTCAAGCGCCTTCTGGAGGACGTCCACGCGCGCTATGCCGACTATACCTTTGAGGACGCGGTGCACTTCATGAGCATGAGCGACGCCTATTTCTCCAGATACTTCAAGGCGATGGCGGGAACGACGTTCTCGCAATACCTCAACTACGTCCGGACGGACAACGCCGTGCGGCTGCTGCGCAGCGGAAGCGATCTCACCATGACGGAAGTCGCCGAAGCGTGCGGGTTTGCGACCATCCGCAACTTCAACCGCATCTTCCGCGAACTCACGGGGTTCGCCCCCTCCCGCCTACCCAAAGACTTCGACCTCGACGGCAAGTTCGCCTACCCGAGCCGGCAGGCATTCACGCCCACGCTCTACGACTGCGTGCTGCTGGAGAGTTCCGACTCTGTCAAATGAACGCAAAGAGGATCGTACGTCCGATCCTCTTATCATTATAATGGATGCCGCCCCTGTTGTCAAGACGGCGGCGGGATTTTTTATGACAATTCGACGATCCGGGCGAGTGCGACGGCGGTGCCGTCCTCGAGGACGAGCCGCCCGTGCGCCGCGTCGACCCGCGCGATGCGCCCCGCGCACGTCACCATCCTGCCGCCCGCCTTGCGCGCATCCGGTTCAAAGTACACGATGTGCGCCTCGCCGCCCTGCACGAGAAGGGCGCGCAGCGCCGCGTCGAGATCGGCGAGCCGCGCCTCGTCCGGTTCGGGGCGGACATCGGTGAGACGCCCCGTCTCGTCGATGACTTCCTCGTATCCCGTCAGCGCGGCGAAGGGCGCAAACTGCGCGGCGCGGTCGGCGACGGGCATATGCGGATGGGTCGCGGAGACGTGATGCGCAAGCCCGATGATGTCGTCATAATTTTTCATGCCTTGTGCCCTCCGATCGTCTCGTTGCGCTCGCGCGCGGTCGCGCCCTCCTCGAAGTTCATCCCCTTGAGAATGGCGTTTTTTCCGTATTTTTCCTTAATCGCAAGCACCGCCTCCTGGCGGCGTTTTTCCTTTTCGAGCGCCGCCTCCTCCGCCTCCCGCTTTTCGCGCGCCGCGCCGAAGTCGGAGAAGAGATCCATCTGCTCATGAACGGGGCGCGCCGCCCCCTCCGGCACGACGCGCGCCGCGGTGAGATAGATCCTGCGCACCTTCAGATCGGGGTCGACGATGCGGTCGAACAGCGTGCGCACCGCCTCCGTGAGATACTTCTCGGACGCCGTCGCGCGCCCGAGATTGTGCGTGCCGTGCGCGTGTTTGGGCACGTTTCGACCATAACGGTCACGCGTAAACGTGCCATGATAGGACGCATTGTCGACGTCGTACCCGACCGTCATGACGATCTGATCGGTGACGAGATGTTTTGCGGTAAGCTCGAGCGCCAGCCCCTGCGCCATCTCGGACACCACGAGGCGCGCCTTCCCGAAGGGGTAGGGCGAGGACAGCACCTGCCCCGCGCCGACGCTGTTGGTCTGCGGGCGGTACGCCTTGATGTCCGCGATCGTGCAGGGTTCCCACCCCCATGCGTGATCGATGAGCAGCTCGGCGTTGACGCCGAACAGACTGTACAGGAGATCCTCGTTGTAAAAATCGTCCACCTTGCCCAGCGAACAGCGCGCGATGTCCCCCATCGTGTGCAGCCCGACGGACGCGAGCTTGTCGGCATACCCCCTGCCCACCCGCCAGAAATCGGTGATCGGACGGTGGTTCCAGAGGGTGCGCCGATAGGACATTTCGTCCAGTTCCGCGATGCGCGCACCGTTCTCGTCGGGTTCGGTGTGCTTTGCGACCACGTCCATCGCGACCTTGCAGAGATAGAGATTGGTGCCGATGCCCGCCGTCGCGGTGATGCCCGTCGCGGCGAGGATATCCCCCATGATGGCGCGCGCGAACTCGCGTGCGGTCATGCCCGCCGCGGCGAGATAGTCGGTCGCATCGAGGAACACCTCGTCGATGGAATAGACGTGGATATCCTCGGGGGCGACGTACTTGAGATAGATCTCGTAGATCTTTGCGCTGTAGCGCATATAGTACGACATCCGCGGCGGTGCGACGAGATAGCCGAGCGCGAGCGAGGCGTCCTCCTTCAGGTCGGGATTGAGGAAGGACGTCCCCGTGAAAACGTGTCCCGGCGCGTGTTTTTTGCGCTCGCGGTTGATCTTTTCCACCTGCTGCACGACCTCGAACAGCCGCGGCCGCCCCGGGATGCCGTACGCCTTGAGCGAGGGCGAGACGGCGAGACAGATGGTCTTTTCGGTGCGGCGCTTGTCGGCGACGACGAGGTTGGTTCGCATGGGATCCAGCCCCCGCGTGACGCACTCCACGGAGGCATAGAACGATTTGAGATCGATCGCAATGTACTGTTTCATCTCCCCTCCCCGCGCGCCGCGCGCCTTCATTATATCCCGCCGCGGCGGGGTTGTCAAGAAAAAAGAAGCGGCCCGCGCGCCGTGCGCAAGCCGCTTTCCGCTCTTGTGAAATTACTTGTTCATGCCTTCCTGCACGGCGACCGCGACGGCGACCGTTGCGCCGACCATCGGGTTGTTGCCCATGCCGATGAGGCCCATCATCTCGACGTGCGCGGGAACGGAGGAGGAACCTGCGAACTGCGCATCCGAGTGCATTCTGCCCATCGTATCCGTCATGCCGTAGGACGAAGGGCCTGCAGCCATGTTGTCGGGGTGCAGCCTTCTGCCCGTGCCGCCGCCCGATGCGACGGAGAAATACTTGAAGCCGACCTCGTTGCACCACTTCTTAT
>CALVWN010000074.1 GCA_944367415.1 uncultured Clostridia bacterium
CGTGCGCCGCCGCGGCAAGTGCGCGAACGGGCTGCACGCACCCCGTCTCGTTGTTGACCGCCATGACGGCGACCAGCGACACGCCCCCCTCGCGCGCGAGCAGATCGCGGACATGGTCGGGGGATACGATGCCGTCCTCCCCCACGCGGCACACCGTGTGCGGGCGGTCGGCGGCGGGGGAAAACACGGCGGCGTGTTCGACGGGCGAGGTCAGCATACGCCCCTCGCGGGCGATGCCGCGCACCGCCCAGTTGTCCGCCTCCGTTCCGCCCGAGGTGAAATACACCTCCTTGGGCTGCACGCCGAGCGTCTCCGCGACGGTGTCGCGCGCCCGGCGCAGGAGGATCGCCGCCTGCCGCCCTGCGGCGTGCAGGGAGTCGGGATTGCCGAACTGCTCCGTGAGGACGGGGAGCATGGCGTCGAGCGCCTCCCTGCGCACGGGGGCGGTCGCCGCATAGTCGAGATAGATCATTTGACAAGTTCTCCGATGATATGCCCCGCCATCAGAAGCCCCATGACGGGCGGCACGAAGGAGACGGAGCCGACCGTGTCCGCGCCCCCCTTGGGCACCTCGTCCGAAAAGACGACGGGCAGGTGTTCCATCCCCCGCTTTTTGAGTTCCCTGCGCATCACGCGGGCGAGCGGATCGACGCGCGTCTCACAGAGATCCGCCACGCGGAAGGCGGAGGCGTCCAGCTTGTTCCCCGCCCCCATCGCCGAAATGACGGGAACGTGCGCCGCATTTGCCGCACACACGAGGTGCAGTTTTGCGGTCACGTTGTCGATGCAGTCGGCGAGATAGTCATGCCCCTCGAGCGGAACGAGGTGCGCCGTCTCGGGCAGATAGAAGAGTTCGAGCGCCGTGACGCGGCAGGCGGGGTTGATGTCGAGGACGCGGCGGCGCATGACCTCCGTCTTTGCCTGCCCCACCGTCGAGGTGAGCGCGACGAGCTGGCGGTTGATGTTGCTCTCCTCCACTCTGTCCTTGTCGACGAGGGTGAGCGCGCCCACGCCCGCGCGCGCGAGCGCCTCGGCGCACCAGCTGCCCACGCCGCCCAATCCGAACACGGCGACGTGCGCCCCCTTGAGTTTTTCCACGCCCGCCTCGCCCAAAAGCTGCGCGGTGCGCGTGTAAAATGCTTCCATACCCCTATTATAAACCGCCGCCCGCCGTTTGTCAATGAGAAAGGGCTGCGCCTGTCGGCGCAGCCCCACGCTTGCATGATCTGTTCACTGCCAGTCGCAGACGTTGACCCACTTGTCGAGGAATTCCTTCTCCTCCGGCTTGCCCTTGACGGACTGGGATGCCGCAACGATGGGAAGGATGCGCTGGACGTACTGGATCGCCGTATCCGTCTTGGTGCAGAAGAGGTTGAGATACTTCTCCGCGAGCGCGTCTTTGCCCTGCAGCTTGAAGATGAGATAGGTGCGCGCCGCGTCCGCCGAGCCGTTGCCCTGAGTGGCGTGCGACCAGTCGACGATGTAGGGCGTGCCGTCCGCCGTGATGATGATGTTGCTCGGCTCGAAGTCGCCGTGGCAGAGCTTGTTGTGGCGGGGCAGACCGTCGAGGCGCATATGCAGGTCATAGCGCACCGTTGCGGGGTAGGCGCTCGACGAGATCTTCATGTGCATCTTGTCGCGCAGGTGCCCCAGAAGCGGCACGCGCTCCTTGCTCATGCGGATCTGCAGATCGACGAAGAAGTTGAGGTACTCGTCCTCCTTTTCGGGGTGCTTTTCCATGAGCGACTCGAGCGTCTCGCCCTCGATCAGCTCGCGGATGATCGCCCATCTGCCGTCGACGACGGTGACCGCAAGGATCTTGGGGATGTTCAGCCCGGTCTCCTCGACGCGCGCCTGGTTGAGCGCCTCGTTGAGGATGTTCGCCTTGGAGTAGCTCTCGTCAAACGACTTGATGAGCTTGTTCCCGTCGCGGTAGAATTTCTTTCCCGCAGTTTCGTAAATGAGTTCCATTGTTCCAAATTCCTCCTTATCCGCGGGGAATTATCCCGCAATGCTTTTCCGTCCCCTATTATAAACGAAAACCCGCCCGTTGTAAATACCTTTTCGGAAAATTCCCGCGCGCATTTTGACAAAAAAAGCCCGCGGCGGCGCCGCGGGCGGTGGATTCATGCTTCCTCGGGCGCCCCGTCGAGAATGAGGGCGAGGCAGGCGAGGCTGTTTTCCAGTTCCTCGAGCCGCGCGCCCTCCTCGGTGGAGGAGAGCCGCTCGTTCTCCCGGCACAGCCGCGCGGCGACGAGCAGTTTGCGCGAGAACACGACAAACACGACGAAGGCGGCAAACGTCAGCACGCCGAACACGATGGTGAGGATGGTCGGCACGGGGCTTTGCGTGCGCAGAAGAAAGCTCGCGCTCACCGCGATGCCGACGGCGAACAGCACGAGCGCCGCCAGTGCCGCCAGAAAGCGCACGAGATAGTATTTTCTGTTCTCCGCGAAGGGTGCGCGGCGCGTCTCCTGCGCCGCCGAGACGGCGTCGCGCAGGGGCTGCGCCTCCGCTTCCGCCTGTGCGCGCCGGGCGCGGAGCGCGTCGCCGAACACCCCCAAAAGGCGCGCGCGCACGCTCTCGTCCGCGCGGGCGAACTGCTCCGCGACGTCGGGCACCATCAGGCGGTCGACGCTCGTATAGTCCTCGGTGAGCGCGGCGTACAGCCGTTCCTCCGCCTCGGGCGAATACTCATAGGCGAGCGCCTCGCGGAAGTCGCGCGCGGCGGCATCGAACTTCTGCGCGGCGAACTTCTCCTCGCCCGTCTGCGAATACTTGACGAACTCGGCGTGCATCTCCTCGCGGTGGCGTTCGCGGCGCTCCAGCTCCTCTTTGAGCTGCGTGGGCGTCAGCCCCACGAGATCCTCGTCATACTCGCCGTCGTACTCGATGGTGTAGTCGCCCTCGTCCTCCGGCGCGAGCGCGTCCGAAGTCTGTTCGTCGACGACGTCCTCCGCCCCGTCGGTGCGCTTTTTCTTCACGCCGCGAAGCTCGTCCTTATCGATGATGCGTTCTTCCATATGATCTCCTTATCTCAAAGACGGTATCGTGCAAACGTGTACCGTCCTGCAATTTTCTCCCCTTTTCGCCGCGCGCGCCGCATCGCTTGCAAACGCCGCATAGCAGGCGCTTCCCGATCCCGTCATGCCATGCATGGGGGAGAGGCGCGCCGCCTCTTCGAGCGCCGCCGCCGTTTCGGGGCAGAGCGCGCACGCCGCCTCCGTGAGGGCGTTCCCGAACAGGGCATCCCCCCTGCGAAGCCCCCCGATCGCCGCCTGTGTGAGGGGCGGGAAGCGCTCGCCGCGGCGGTCATATTCCGCGAAACACGCGGGCGTGGAGACGCCCCGCGCGGGAAGGAACAGCGTCAGATACAGCTGCGGCAGACCGTCGAGCGGGGCGATCTTCTCCCCTCTGCCCGTCATGCGCGCCCAGCCCCCCGTCAGAAGGTAGCGCGTGTCGCTGCCCAGCGCGTCGGCGATCTCCCCGACCGCCTCCGGATGTGCGCCGGGATAGAGGCGGGAGAGCGCCGCAAGGACGCCCGCGGCGTCCGCCGAAGAACTGCCCAGCCCCGCGCCGGCGGGGATGGCGCGCTCGATGAAGAGATCGGCGCCGGGCGCCCGGAAGCGCTCGCAGAAGGCGCGCGCCGCGCGCAGGGCGTTGCTCTCCTCCGCACGGGGGGCATCCGCGCCCGTCATGACGACGCGGCACCTTCCGTCCGTTCTGCGCCGCGCAGTGACCCGGTCGAAGAGACTGACGGTGCAGACGAGGGAGTCGAGCAGATGGTATCCGCCCGCCCTTCCGACGACGTCGAGCGTGAAATTGACCTTTGCGTACGCATTGACGCTTACCCTGTCCATCTTTGCCATTGTAACACATTTTCAGACGCAATGCAAGGTATCGCGCGTGAATTTCACGCATTTTCACGCAAAACGGCGCCCCCGCCGCAGACGCGGCGGGGGCGCCGGGCGGTCAGCCCGCCGTCGTCTTTTTCCGGTAGATGACGACGCGCTGCCCCTCGCGGATGGGGAACTCGAGGTCGGGATTGCTCGCCGTCACCTCCTCGGGGGATTTTCGCAGCCGCTTGGACAGCTCCCACAGCCCGTCGCCCGCGCGGGGAACGTACACGCTGATCGCGCAGTCCTTTTCGGGCACCGCCTCCCCTTCCTCGGCGGAGGAGACGAGGCGCGCCGACGAATGCAGCCGCTCGGTGAAGGTGAATTTGAGCGTCGCCTCGGCGTCGATGGTGCCCTCCTCCTTCTGGCGCGCGCTCATGCCGCAGGCGATGACGTCGACATCCGCGTTCTCCGTCTGAACGGGCACGGAAAAGGGCAGGCTCATCTCGATGCCGCGGCGGCTGCCGTCGGGGGCGCGCACGAGCAGTGTCGCGAGCGCCACCCCCTCGGCGCGCATCCCGTTCTCTCCGCGCACGAGGTTTGCCTCCGCGCGCTGCAGCGTGACCGCCTGCAGCGTATCCGAAAAGTCGATCCCCGCCGAGAGCGCCGCCCTGCCCGAGACGCGCTCGGTGAGCTGCACCGTCTCCCCCGTGCCGTCGCTGCCGCTCTCCGAATAGCCGAGCGTCACACGGTTGGTGCGCGAGAAGGCGTCCGTCACGCCGTCCACCGCGACTTCCTCGCAGACGATCGCCCGGGCGCGCAGCGAGAGGGTGGCGCGCACGCGGCAGACGCCCCGCTCCTCGTCGGCATCTGCGGCGAGCGCCGCCTGCGTCACGCTCACGCGCACCTGCGCGCGGCAGCCCGGCTGCGACGCCTCGGTCGGGATGTCGATGCGGAAGGGAATGAGCCGTTCGAAGGATGCCGGCTCCTCGCCGCGCATCGCAAGGATGCCCAGAAACACCTCCCCCTCCGCGCGCACTTCCCCCGCCCCGCAGGCGACCGACGTGATGTGTACGGTCTCCGCGTGCTGCAGAATATCGCCGATGCGTTCCACTTCAAAGTCGTCCTCGATCTCCGTCGCGCCCGATACGGGGCGGGAGACGTAGACGGTCACGTTCTCGCGCCTGACGATGAGATCGCCGCCCGAGAGATAGTCGAAGGTGCGCTCGCCGAAGAGCGCGATATCCGCGCCGAGCAGCGCGGTCACGAAGATGCTTGCCCCCTCTCTGCGCGCCGAGACGTTCTCGACGGCGAGGTGCGCGCACACCGTCTGCGCGGGCGCGACGCGTTCATCTTTGACCGTCGCCGAAAACTCCACGCCCTTCTCCGCGCGGCAGACGCGGCGGTCTGCGTCCTCATAGACGATGGAAAAGAGCGTGCGGCCGAAGTAGCGCACTTCGCCGTTGCCCGCCTCCGCGCCCGCCAGATCTGCGGTCGCGTGCGCCGATAGCACCGTCTCCGCCTCGGGAAAACGGCACTCCACCGCCGTCTGCGCCGTCATGCCGAACAACTTGCCGTAGCCGCGGAAGGTCTCCGTCTGCGTCTTGATCATAGTTCACCCCGAAAAAAGAATTTTCCCTTCATCGTATGCCGCCGAGCCGCCGAATATGCGCAAAGCGCGCCGTCGATTCGGGGGAGCGCGGGGTATATTTTGCGGGAACTTTGTCAAAAACTGCGGTATGATCAAACCGAACAACGACATTGCGCGCGTCAAACGGCGCATCCGCGACCTGCAGTCCAAGCCGGTGGACGTCACCGTGCGGCTGGGCAGAAACAAGGTACAGCGCTTCTGCGGCACGCTGACGGGGGTGTATCCCGCCCTCTTTACCGTGCGCCCCGACGATGAAAATTTTCTCGGAAAGACCGCCTATTCGTATGCCGAAGTGCTGTGCGGCAGCATCGAGGTGAAGCCGGCAAAATGATCTCCCGTTCCTCCCTCCGGGACGCCCGCCCCCCGCGCATTCGCGCGGGGGGCGGGCGTCTTTCACATGATGCGGATGACGAACTGTCTGCCGTCGGGAAGGGTGTACACGATCTGCGCGCCCTCCCGCTCACACGTTCCGAGCAGGTACTCGCGGATGAGGGGCACAAGTTCCGCCGCCACATCCTCCGCCGTCACCATCTTGTTTTCCATAACGTAACCTCCTTTTTCTTTTGTGCCTTCGCACGCTATCAAAAGCATACCACACACTCTGACAAAAATCAAATCTTTCTTGTCAGACTGTGGGATAATTTTTTGTCGAAGGAGTACGAATTTATGGAGATTTTGTCGAAACTCTCGGAACGAGTCGGAGAACTCATGGCGGAAGCGGAGGTGGGAACGCAGCAGCTCGCCGGACAGACGGGGATCGACCAGTCGGTGATCGCGCGCATCCTGCACGCACAGCGCCTGCCCTCGGCAGCGACGCTCGTCGCGCTCGCAGACCGCTTTCAGTGCTCGACAGACTACCTGCTCGGGCGCACGGACTTGCCCGGAACGCAGACCTTTGTGCCCCGCCCGCCCTTCGCCGGGCGGATGGATGCATTGCTGCACCATTTTCAGACGACGAAATACCGCCTGGAACGGCAGACAGGCATCTCCTCCGAGACGATGCGCCGCTGGCAGCGCGGCCGATACGAGCCGACCGTGGAAAACCTCGTGCGTCTCGCCGACCACTTCGGCTGCTCCGTCGACTTCATCCTCGGAAGGGAGCAATGAATCCCGCCGCCTTTGCCGAACGGCTCGAAGAGCTCCTGTTTGAACGCGGAATGACGGGCAAAGATCTCGCCGCCGCCATCCATATTTCCGCGCCTGCGATCAGCCGGTATCTCCATGCGCAGCGGATGCCCGCCGTTGAAAATCTCGTTCTGCTCGCAGACTTCTTTTCCTGTTCCGTCGAATTTCTGCTGGGACGTCGGGACAGCGATCCCGCCGTGCATTTTTGCAAATGCCCGCCCTTCTCGCAGCAGATCGTGCGGCTTGCACAAATTTACCGGCTCTCCTTTTACGCGTTCTGCCGCTCTGCCGGCATTCCCGAAAGCTCCTTCTACGAATGGAAAAACGGCACGAGCGCTCCCACGCTCGAGAGCATCGAACGTCTCGCCGACCACTTCGGCTGCTCCGTCGACTTCATCCTCGGAAGGGAATGCTGACCGCACCGCCCGAACAATCAGACGCCCCCATGTCCGAACGGACATGGGGGCGGTTTTTTTGAATGGAGTCCGTCATGGTACGGGCGTTTTGCGCCCGCCGCGGACATGGTCGGCCGTTATTCGTCCGCTCCGTCGGGGGCGGCGTCCGGTGCGTCATCGGGCGCGTCCGGCTCCTCGGCAAGCTCTTCGGGCGAGAGATCCGCCGCCGTCTCCTCGGGCGCCTCGACCTCCGCCTCGTCATCCTTTTCGGTGACGGCGACCGTCGCGACGACGCCGTCGCGGACGTTCATGAGGCGCACGCCGCGCGTGTTTCTGCCGATGTGCGAGATGGAGTCGGCGTGCATCCGGATGACCACGCCGGAGGAGGTGACGAGCATGACGTCGTCCTCATCGGTGACCAGCTTCATGTTGACGAGCGCACCCGTCTTTTCGTTGAACACGCCCGCCTTGATGCCCTTGCCGCCGCGCGACTGCAGACGGTAGTCGGCGGGGTCGGTGCGCTTGCCGTAACCGTTCTCGGAGACGGTCAGAAGGTCGCTCCCCGCGCGCAGCACGAGCATATCCACGACCGCGTCGCCCTCGGCGAGCGTCATTGCCTTGACGCCCATCGTGTCGCGCCCCATCGGGCGCACGTCCGTCTCGGGGAAGCGGATGCACTTGCCCGAACGGGAGGCGACGACGATCTCATCCTCGCCGCTCGCGAACTGCACGGAGATCAGCTCGTCGCCCTCGGTGATGCGGATGGCGATCTTGCCGCTGCGCAGGATGTGGTCGAACTCGCTCGTCGCGGTCTTTTTGATCAGCCCGTTCTTGGTCGCCATCACGAGATACCCCGTTCCGTTTGCGAGCACGGGCAGAATGGCGGCGATCTTCTCGCCCGCGGCGAGCTGGACGATATTGACGATCGCGCGGCCGCGTGCCGTGCGCGCCGCTTCGGGAATGTGGTAGCCCTTGATGGAGTACACCTTTCCGAAATTGGAGAACAGGAGAATGTTGTTGTGCGTCGAGCAGACGAACATCTGCTCCACGAAGTCGTCGTCCTTGGGCCTGTGCGCCGTGATGCCGACGCCGCCGCGGTTCTGCGCGCGGTATTCGGTCACGGGAATGCGCTTGACGTACCCGCCGTGCGTCATGGAGATGACGACGTCCTCCTCGTCGATGAGGTCTTCGTCTTCGATCTCGCCGAAGTCGACGGAGATCTCCGTCTTGCGCTCGGAGGGATACTTCGCCTTGATGGCGAGCAGGTCGGCCTTGATGATGTCCAGAACGCGGCGCTCGTTGGCGAGAATGTCCTTTAAGTCGGCGATCGTCGCGCGGAGCTGTTCGAGTTCCTCCTTCAGCTTCTCCACCTCGAGGGAGGTGAGGCGCTGGAGACGCATTTCGAGAATGGCGTTCGCCTGTTTATCGGACAATTCAAAGGCGGCGGTCAGCTTGGCCGCGGCGTCGTTCTTGTCCGCCGATTCCTTGATGATGCGGATGACCTCGTCGATGTTGGCAAGCGCAAGGACGAGCCCTTCGACAATGTGCGCGCGCTCTTCCGCCTTGCCGAGGTCGAAGCGCGTGCGCCGCGTGATGACTTCCTTCTGGTGCGCGAGGTAGTTGACGAGGATCTCCTTGAGGTCGAGCAGTTTTGGCTCGGTGCCGTTCTCCACGAGCGCCAGAAGGATGATGCCGTCCGACACCTGCAGGTTGGTGTGCTTATACAGCGAGTTGAGCACGACCTGCGCATTGGCGTCCTTCTTGCATTCGATGACGATGCGCATGCCCTCCCGACCCGATTCGTCGCGGATGTCCGAGATGCCGTCGATGCGCTTGTCCTTGACCATGTCGGCGATCGTCTTGACGAGCATCGCCTTGTTCACCTGATAGGGGATCTCCGTGACGATGATGCGGCTGCGGACGTTCGCGCCCGAGCCGAACTCCTCGATCTCGCACTTGGAACGGATGATGATGTTCCCCTGGCCCGTGCGGTATGCCTTGCGGATGCCGCTCCTGCCCATGATGATGCCGCCCGTCGGGAAGTCGGGCGCGGGGATGTAGTCCATCAGCTCGTCCACCGTGAGCTCGGGATTGTCAATGAGGGCAATGGTGCCGTCGATGGTCTCCGCGAGGTTGTGCGGCGGAATGTTGGTCGCCATGCCGACGGCAATGCCGTCCGAACCGTTGACCAGAAGATTGGGGAAGCGCGCCATCAGAACGGCGGGCTCCATCTCGTTTCCGTCGAAGTTGGGGAAGAAGTCCACCGTCTCCTTGTCCAGATCGCGCAGCATCTCCGCCGCGAGTTTGGAAAGACGCGCCTCGGTATAACGCATGGCGGCAGGCGGATCGCCGTCCACCGACCCGAAGTTGCCGTGTCCGTCCACGAGCGGGAAGTTGATGGAGAAGTCCTGCGCAAGACGCACCAGGGCGTCGTACACGGACAAATCCCCGTGCGGGTGGAATTTACCCAGGACGTCGCCGACGATACGCGCACACTTGCGGTAGTCCTTGTCGTTGTAGAGCCCCATCTCGTGCATGGAGTAGAGAATGCGGCGATGCACCGGCTTCAAGCCGTCCCGCACGTCGGGAATGGCGCGCGACTTGTTGACCGCCATCGCATATGCGATGAAGGAGCGCTTTAATTCGTCATCCACCTCGACGTCGAGGATCCTTGTCATTTCGAGCGTCTTTTTGAATTCTTCGGTCAGTTCGGGACTTGTCTCTTTTTTAGCCAATGTAGTTTCCTCTCGGAATTATTTTTATGAGGGTTATGATTTTGCTGCGCAAATCTTTTTGCAAATTAAATAATGACGCAAGGAAAGTCGCACCTTTCCGCAGCGGGACTCAATTTGCAAATACTTTTGCTTATGGGGAAAGGGTGAATGCGGGCGCAATAGATTGTTAAGCCCCGAGGTGCGCCCGCAGAGGGAAAACGAGACGCTGTCAGCGCGAAGCGCGTGCGCGGCGGCGTTTTCCCTCAAATTCACGGAATTTATCCGAGCCTTTGCTCGGAGAAATTCGTGAACCCTTATATGTCCAGATCCTTCACCAGCGTCGCGTTCTCGGCGATGAACTGGCGGCGCAGCGCGGGGCTTTCGCCCATCAGGATGGAGAACATCTTGTCCGCCTCGACGGCGTCCTTGATGCTCACCTTGACGAGGGTGCGCGTCGCGGGGTTCATGGTCGTGTCCCAGAGCTGCTCGGTGCTCATTTCGCCGAGGCCCTTGTAGCGCTGATAGGTGACTTTGTTGTTGTTCGCCGCGTCGTAGGCGGTCTTTTCCTCCTCCGAATAGAGGTAGACGTCCTCTTTCCCCTTGACGCTCGCCTTGTAGAGGGGCGGCATGGCGGAATAGACGTGCCCGTGCTCGATGAGCGGGCGCATATAGCGAAACAGGAAGGTCAGGAGAAGAATGCGGATATGCGCGCCGTCGACATCGGCATCCGTCATGGAGATGATGCGGTCGTAGCGCAGCTTGCTCTCGTCGAAGTCGTCCAGGATCCCGCAGCCGAACGCCGTGATCATCGCCTTGATCTCCGCGTTTTCGAGCACGCGGTTGAGGCGCACCTTTTCGACGTTCAGGATCTTGCCGCGCAGCGGAAGGATGGCCTGGAAGCGGCGGTCTCTGCCCGACTTCGCCGTGCCGCCTGCCGAATCGCCCTCGACGATGTAGATCTCGCACAGCTCGGGGCGGCGGTCGGAGCAATCGGCGAGCTTGCCGGGCAGCGCGCTCGATTCGAGCAGACCCTTTCTGCGGGTGAGCTCGCGGGCGCTGCGCGCCGCGTCGCGCGCCTTCTGCGCCGTGATGCAGCGCAGCACAAGCTCTTTCGCCTCGGCGGGGTGTTCCTCGATGTAGTCGCCGAAGCGGTCGGAGACGCACTTGGAGACAAAGGTGCGGATGAAGGAGTTGTTGAGCTTATCCTTGGTCTGCGACTCGAACTGCGCGTTCTCGAGCTTGACGGAGACGACGGCGGTGATGCCCTCGCGCACGTCCTCGCCCGTTAAGCGGTCGTTCTCCTTGAGGATGCCCAGCTTCCTGCCGGCGTCGTTGATGACCTTGGTGAGCGCGAGCTTGAGTCCTTCGACGTGCGTGCCGCCGTCGATGGTGTTGACGTTGTTGGCGTACGAATAGATGACTTCGTTATAGCTGTCGTTGTATTGCAGCGCGACTTCGCACACCGTCGTGCCGTCCTGCTCCTCGAAGTAGAGCGGTTCGGGGAAGAGCGTCTCGTTGCCGCTGTTGATCTCCTCGACCAGCTCGCGGATGCCGCCCTCGTAGCAGAAGGTGTCCGTCCGCTCCTTGCCCTCCCGCCTGTCGGTGAGAGTGATGGTCAGCCCCTTGTTGAGGAAGGCAAGCTCCTTGAGACGCACGCGCAGCGTGTCGTACTGGAAGACGATGGTCTCGAAGATCTCCGCATCGGGGAAGAAGGTGACCTTGGTGCCCGTCTTGTCGGTGTCGCCGATGATATGCAGAGGCCGCTGGGGAACGCCGCGGTTATACACCTGCTTGTAGATGTGCCCGTTCTGGGCGACCTCGACTTCCAGCCACTCCGAGAGCGCGTTGACCGCCTTGACGCCCACGCCGTGCAGTCCGGAGGAAACCTTATAGCCCGAGTCGCCGCCGAACTTGCCGCCCGCATTGACCTTGGTGAAGACGACCTCGACGGTGGAGACGCCCTCCTTGGGGTGGATCTCGGTGGGAATGCCGCGCCCGTCGTCCTTGACGGTACACGACCCGTCCGGGTTGATGGTGACGTCCACGCGGTCGCAGTATCCCGCGAGCGCCTCGTCGATGGAGTTATCGACGACCTCGCTGACGAGGTGGTGAAGCCCCCGCGCGTCCGTGGAACTGATATACATGCCGGGGCGCTTGCGGATGTGCTCGAGTCCGTCGAGCACCTGGATCTGTTCCGCGCCGTATGCGCCCTCTACCTTTTCTGACATGGCATTCTCCTTTGCCTGAATTGTGTTGTATATCTATTATAACACGCGCGCGCGGAAAAGTACAGCAAAACGGCGGCGCAGTATGTGAAATTTTTTTGGAAGACAGCAAAAAAGGCGCGAAATCAGCCCTTCGCGCCCCGTTGCGGTGTTTTTCGTGGAGAGATAGCGCGCCGCCGCGCCTGCCCGTAAACGGGCAATTACGCGCCTTCAACGGCGCAATCCCTTGGGATAGTGATTCTTGAGGATGCCGCCCGCCGCCTTGCACAGTCCGAGCGGAAAGGCATGCCATGCCGCGATCCCCCACCCCTTTCCCTCGCGGGGGATCGTCTCGCCGCGCAGCCAGCGCGCCGCCTCGTCGTCGGTGAGCTCATAAACGCGGCGCACCTCCTCCGCCCTGCACGCCATCGCAAGCGCGTGGGCGGGCGTAAAGCGCTTTTTGTCGAACGTACCCAGCTCCAGCCCGGCGCGCAGCACGCTGCCGCAGAGGGCGGGAAGCCCCTCGGGCAGAAGATACAGCCTGCCCCCGTCCGCAGCGATCGTCCCGCGGGGCGGGGTGAGAAAGAAGTCGGCGGCAAAATCCAGATACGCGCGCTCCGCCGCCCCGTCCCGCCGGACGGGACAGGGGCGCGCATCCCCCCGCTCCCCTTCCCGCTTTTGCAGGACGGCGGCAAAATGCCCCTCCCCGCGCACCTCGTGCGGGAGAAGGAGATGCTGCGAGATGAGCATAAAATCGGGATGACGTGCGAGGAATTTTGCGACCTGTTCCCCGTTTTCCGCCGCCTCGAACGTGCAGGTGGAATAGACGAGGGTGCCGCCGCCCGCGAGAAGCTGCGCCGCGTCGTCCAGAATGGCGCTCTGGCGCAGGACGCAGCGATCGACGTTCTCCTCGCTCCACTCCGCGACGGCGGCGGGGTCTTTGCGGAACATCCCCTCCCCCGAACAGGGCGCGTCGACGAGCACTTTGTCAAAGTACGCGGGCAGCGCCGCGGCGAGCGAGGCGGTGTCCGCGGAGAGCACGGCGCAGTTTTTGACGCCCAGCCGTTCGACGTTCTGCGAGAGGATGCGGGCGCGGTCAAAGACGTATTCGTTGGCGACGAGCACCCCCTCTCCCCCCATCGCGGCGGCGAGCTGGGTGGTCTTGCCGCCCGGCGCGGCACACAGATCGAGCACCCGTTCGCCCGGTTTTGCGTTCAGAAGGGGCGCGGCGCACATTGCGGACGGCTCCTGCGCGTAGCACAGCCCCGCGTGGTGCGGGATGGTCAGCCCGATCTTTTCGGCATCCGTGTAAAATCCCCCCTCCGCCCACGGAACGGCCTCCCCCGCAAAGGGGGCAAGCGACGAAAATTCCGCCGCGGAGAGCTTCAGGAGATTGGCGCGCACGCCCCTGACGGGCGGCTCTCCGTAACAACGCAAAAAGGCGGGGTACGCCGCGCCCAGCCTTTTCTGCATTCTCCGTAAAAATTCTGCGGGAAGATTCATGTCTGTAACAGGGCACTCTCGAGATGCTCGAGGGGAACGAACGCCGCGCCCGCGGTGATGGCGTTCTGGTACCGCACGCCGCCCTGCCCGCGCGCGATGTAGACGTTGCACTCGGCGGGATGCGAGGTGTACTTGCCGCCCGAGGCGAAGATGGCGGCGACGAGCCGCACGGACATGGGGACTTCCTCCTCCACCTCTTTGGAAAAGCAGAACACCTTCCCCTCCAGCGTTCCGCCCTTATTGCGGCGGTGCATATGCTTGTTGACGTAGCGGTAGAACTCGTCGTGCGCCTTTGCGCGCTTCTCGCGCTCCTCGTCGCGCTCGGCGATGTAGCTGCGCAGCCCCTGCGAGGCGAGCGGGCGGATCTTGTAGTCGGCGATCTGCCCCGCGCGGATCTGATAGCGGTCGACGAAGGCGGGCACGTCCGGAACGCCCTCGCGGCGGATGAGCGCCTCGCACACGCGCATGGTCGCATAGGCGTCGTCGACGGCGCGGTGCGGAGTGAACTCGACGCCCAGCTCCTCCGCCATCGCCCCCAGCCCGAGCTGGCGGGAGAAGTCGCGCTTGACGTTCATATAGAAGAACTGCGTGTCGTAATACTTGAAGCGCAGCGACGGGAGCTTGTAGCGGCGCGTCTCGAGATTGAGATAGTTGACGTCGTTGAGCGTCGCGTGGCCGAGAACGATGTGGCCCTTGTTCTCGAGCAGCGCCCGGATGCGCGCATACGCGGCGGGAAAGAGCGGGTACTTTTTGAAATCCTCGTAGACGTAGGGCAATACCAGCCCCTCTCTCCCCTTGCGGTCGGTGAGATGGAATTTGCCCTTCGGATTGAGCAGGATGTCCTCGCGCTCCAGCACGTTGAAATTTTCGTCGGTGAGGACGTACCCGAAGGCGCAGATCTTGGCAACGCTCTTATAGACGCAGGCACATTCGATGTCGAAAAAGACGTATTTCATGAACGGGGAACAAGTTTCTCCGTACCGCCCATGTACGGGCGCAGCACTTCGGGGATGTCCACGCTGCCGTCCGCATTGAGGTGGTTTTCGAGGAAGGCGATGAGCATCCGGGGCGGCGCGACCACCGTATTGTTGAGGGTGTGCGCATAGGCGGAGCCCTTCTCCGTCTTGTAGCGGATGCCCAGCCGTCTTGCCTGCGCGTCGGTCAGGTTGGAGCAGGAGCCGACTTCGAAGTATTTCTTCTGACGGGGCGACCACGCCTCGACGTCGACGCTGCGGTATTTGAGATCGGCGAGATCGCCCGAGCAGCACTCGAGCGTGCGGACGGGGATCCCCATCGAGACGAACAGCTCGACGGTGAAGTGCCACATTTTGTCGTACCACATCTCGCTCTCTTCGGGCTTGCAGACGACGATCATCTCCTGCTTTTCAAACTGGTGGATGCGGTAGATGCCGCGCTCCTCGATGCCGTGCGCCCCCTTCTCCTTACGGAAACAGGGCGAATAGCTCGTCAGCGTCAGAGGGAGCTGCTCGGCGGGGCGCGCGGTGTTCATGAACCTGCCGATCATGGAGTGTTCGCTCGTGCCGATGAGGTAGAGATCCTCCCCCTCGATCTTGTACATCATGCCGTCCATCTCTTCAAAGCTCATGACGCCCGAGACGACGTCGGAGCGGATCATGAAGGGCGGGATGACATAGGTGAACCCCTTGCCGATCATGAAGTCTCTCGCGTAGGCGAGCACGGCGGAGTGCAGACGCGCGACGTCGCCGATGAGGTAGTAGAACCCCTGCCCGCTGGTGCGCCTTGCGCTGTCGAGGTCGACGGCTCCCAGCCGTTCGAGGATATCGACGTGATAGGGCACCTCGAAATCGGGCACTTTCGGCTCCAAAAACCGCTCCCGCTCCACGTTTTCGGTATCGTTCCTGCCGATGGGCGTCTCGGCGGAGATGAAGTTGGGGATGCGCATCATGATGGCTTTGAGGCGCTCGGCGACCTCCCCCGCCTCCTGCTCGATGGCGGAAAGACGCTCGGCGTCGGCGTTGACCTGCGCCTTGACCGCCTCCGCCTCCTGCGTCTTTTTCTCGCGCATGAGCTGTCCGATCTGCTTGGAGAGGGTGTTTCTCGCGGCGCGCAGCGTATCCCCCTCCGTCTGAAGGGCGCGGCGCTTTTCGTCGAGGGCGAGCGCCTCGTCGACGAGAGGAAGTTTATTGTCCTGGAATTTCTTTTTCAAGTTCTCGCGCACGCGATCGGGATCGGCGCGCAGGATCGCAATATCGATCATATCTGCCTCTTTTCTTCGGAAGAATTTCCTTCATTATACACTTTTTTTCCGTGAATTGCAACCTTCCCCGCACATGACGGTGAAAAAAAGACAAACTCTTTGCGTTATTTTTGACTTTTTCCCGCACAGGGTGTATAATGAGATTGCGCGCACCGCGTGCGCGCAAGACCGGACAGGGAGGGCGCTGCCTTGAACAGACAAGAGAACGAACAACCCGTCGAAGAACAGCCCGAGGAGAGCGGCACGGAAAAACGCTTTGCCGACCGCGTGCTGGACGGCGCCGCCGAAGCAAAGCAGCCCGTCGACCGCAAAAAGCTCATGAAGCAGTTCCGCCGCGCCAAGGAGATCCCCTCGGCAGAGCAGGTGGAGCGCTTCGAGCCGTCGCCCGATCAGGGCCTCTCCGCCAAACAGGTGGAGCTGCGCTTCTCGCAGTTCCTGTTCAACGACGTCAACAAAAAATATTCCAAGACCTACACGAGCATCTTCGTCGGCAACATCTGCACCTTCTTCAACCTCCTGTGTCTCATCGTGGCGATCGCCCTCGCCTATGCGGGCGCGCCGCTGTCGCAGTTCCTGTTCGTCGCCATCTTCGCGGCGAACCTCTTCATCGGCATCCTGCAGGAGATCCTCGCAAAGCGGCAGATCGACAAGCTCTCCGTGCTCATCTCGGCGACCGCCAAAGTCATGCGCGACGGCGTGAGGACGGAGATCGGCGTGCGCGACATCGTCCTCGACGACATCATTCTCCTGGAGACAGGGCAGCAGATCCCCGCCGACTGCATCCTTCTGGACGGCACCGCGGAGGTCAACGAGTCGCTCCTGACGGGCGAATCCGTTCCCGTCAAAAAGGCGCCCGGCGAGACGCTGTACGCCGGCTCCTACATCGCGAGCGGCAGCTGCCGCGCGCGCGCCGACAAGGTGGGCAGGGCGACCTATCTCAACTCGCTCACGTCCAAGGCGAAAAAGTACAAAAAACCGCGCTCGGAGATCATGAACTCCATCCGCCTCTTCATCCGCGTCATCGGCGTCTTCATCCCCTTTGTCGCGGCGGCGATGGCATGGATCAACTGGAACGCGACGGGCGACGTCAGCCAGACCATCCAGTTCACGGGCGCCGTGATCATCGGCATGATCCCCTCGGGGCTGCTCCTTCTGACCACCTTTGCGATGGCGATCGGCGTGCGGCGGCTGGGCAAAAAGCAGACGCTCGTGCAGGATCTCTACTCCCTCGAGATGCTCGCCCGCGTCAACGTGCTCTGTCTCGACAAGACGGGCACCATCACGGACGGCAGGATGACCGTCAACGACGTGATGATCCTCAACAACTTTGTCGACAATTCCCTCGAGGAAGTGATGGGCAGTATGCTCTCCTCCCTTGACGACAACAACCAGACCTCCATCGCGCTCTACAACCGCTTCGGCCACTCCAAGGCGCTGCAGGCGACCGAGATCGTTCCCTTTTCGAGCAAGCGCAAGCTCTCCGCCGTCACCTTCGGCGAGGCGGGCACCTTTGCGATGGGCGCGCCCGAGTTCGTGCTGCGCCCCATGCCGCCCAAGATCGACAAGATCGTCAAACAGTACGCGGCGGCGGGGCTGCGCGTGCTGCTGCTCGCCTATTCCCCCAGCCCCATCTCGGGCGGACGGCTGCCCAGCCTCTTCCGCCCCGCGGCGATCATCACGCTCGCCGACAACATCCGTTCGGACGCCGCCGACACCATCCGCTGGTTCCGCGAGAACGACGTGGAGATCAAGATCATCTCGGGCGACAACCCCGTGACCGTCTCCGAAGTCGCCCGCCGCGTGGGCGTCAAGAACGCCGAACAGTACATCTCCCTCGACGGGCTGACCGATCTCGAAGTGGAGAACGTCGCCAACCAGTACACGGTGTTCGGGCGCGTCACGCCCGAGCAGAAGGCGATCCTCGTGCGCACCATCAGGAAGCAGGGCAACACCGTCGCCATGACGGGGGACGGCGTCAACGACATCCTCGCCCTCAAGGAGGCGGACTGCGCCGTCTCCGTCGCGTCGGGGAGCGAGGCGGCGCGCAACGTCTCCCACCTCGTGCTGATGGACAACAACTTCCTCAATCTCCCCAACGTCGTCTACGAGGGCAGACGGGTCATCAACAACATCAAGTCCTCCGCCTCCCTCTATCTCATGAAGACGCTCTTTACCGTGCTTTTGGCGGCGTTCTGCTTCCTGCTCGGCTCGCAGTATTTCTTTACGACCAACAATATGCTGCTCTTCGAGACGCTCGTCACCGCGCTCCCCTCCGTCGTGCTCGCGCTGCAGCCAAACGGCGAACGCGTCAAGGGGAAATTCATCCCCTTCGTGCTGTCACGATCCATCCCGGGCGCCGTCACCCTCATCCTGTGCGTGCTCGCCGTCTACGTGGGCGTCACAGTGCTGCCCGGGGAATTCGGACATCTGCAGATCTCCCTCGTCGTCAAAGGCGAACAGATGCAGCTCATCAATCCGCTGTTCGTGCTCGCCGTCTCCTTCGGCGGACTCGTGATGCTCTTCCGCATCCTCTCCCCCTTCAACCTGCTGCGCGCCGCCGTGTACGCCGTCTCCGTGGGCGTGAGCATCCTCATCCTTGCGGTGCCCTTCCTGGGCGAACTCGTCTACACGGGGTGGTCGACGGTACACCTCTCCATCACCCAGGTGCTCTATCTCATCTGCATCATCCTGGCGGCGTTCCCCGTCTCCAATCTCCTCGTGAAGTTGTGCGACCTCATGAACCCGCTCGATTAGACTTTCATCAAAACCCCCGTCCGACGACCGTCGGACGGGGGTTTTGATTGCATCATGGTCTCAATCGGGCGATCATCCGCCGCAGATTGCGCGCGTTCTCCTCGTCGGAGACCGTCGGGTCTTTGGTGAACCTTTCGCAGGGAAGCGCCTCGCACGCGCCGCAGTCCTTGCATCCTTTTCCGTTGACGCAGCAGTCATACACGGCGCACACCTCCCCGCCCGTATAGGCGAGCCAATACACCTTCCCCGCGATCTTGCGGCAGCCCGCGCACTTCTTCGGAAACAGCGCACATTCCGCGCACACCGCGCCGCAGGGAGAAGGCTCGGCGAACGCGTCCTTCCACAGCCACCACCTGCACTTGTCGGGATCGGGGTCTGCGCTGTTCACGAAATATTCGACGGCGCGGTACAGATAGAGCTGACAGCGATCGACCGTGCAGCCTCGAAGGGCGCACTCCTCGTCATAGAGCTGCTGCGCCGTTCTGCCCCTGAGCGAACCGATCGTATCATACCCCATTGCGATGAGATGTTTTTCCGTCCGTTTCCCCACGTTGGGAATGTTGCGAAGTTCACTCACCCTTTTCCTCCTTTTGCGGCGGATCATATCGCCCCTCGGGTTTTCTCCATGATACCATAGCCCGCGCGCAATGTCAAGACACAAAAAAACGCAGACGTGCGTTCCTTTCTGCAACGATCACGCCTGCGGTGCCGGCTGCGGCCGCGCCGCCATCCCCCGCACGCTTTTGCGGTAGGCGACGATGAAATATGCGATCTCCGCGATGGCGGTCAGGATCCAGGAAACGGGGTAGAGCAGATACAGCAGCGTCGTCGTCCCCCGCATGGGGAAGATGCAGAACACCCAGAACACGCGGAACACGCAGGAACCGAGGATGACCATGACGGTCGGAACGATCGTCTTGTTCAGCCCGCGCGCGGCGGCGATGGTGCAGTCCATAAATGCCGAGAGCGCATACGAAAAGCACATGACGGAGAGTCTGTCCTTGCCTGCGGCGATGACGGCGGGGTCGGATGTAAAGATCGAGAGAAACGCGTCGCCGAAGGCATAGATCCCCAGCCCGAAGAGAAGTCCGAACAAAAAAGAATACGCGAGGGAGACGCCGTAACTCTTCAGGATGCGTTCCCGCATCGCCGCGCCGTAGTTCTGCCCGATGAAGCTCGTGCATGCCGTATAGAAGGCAGCCATCAGTTCAAAGACGAGCGTGTCGGCATTGACGGCGGCGGTATTCCCCTCCACCACCGTGCCGTCGAAGGAGTTGACGCCCGCCTGGATGAAGAGATTCGCCGCCTGGAAGATGGCGTTCTGGATCCCCGCCGGGATGCCCGTGACGAGCACGAGCTTTGCGATCTGCCCGTCCGGTCTGAGCCGCGAAAGGCGCAGGCGGTAGGGTCTGCGGCTGCGGGCGAGCGCGGCGACGATGAGCACGCAGGACAGCCACTGCGAGATCGCCGAGGCGAGCGCGACCCCCGCCACCGACATCCTGCACACGATGACGAAAAAGAGGTTGAGCGCAATGTTGGTGACGCCCGCGATGGTGAGAAAGAGGAGCGGCTTGCGCGTGTCGCCGTCCGCCGAAAAGACGCCGTTGCCGAAGTTGTACACGGCGGTTCCCGTCGCGCCCGCAAAATAGATGTAGATATAGAGCAGCGCGCCGTCCAGAAACTGCGATTTGGTGCCCATGAGGATGAGCACGGGGCGCGCCAGCCCCATCGCAAGGGCGGAGATGACAAGCCCGAACACGACGGCGATGATGAGCGACGTGTGCGCCGTGCGGACGATGCCCTCCTCGTCCGCCGCGCCGATGCGGCGCGCCATGACGGCATTGACGCCCGCGCCGAACCCGATCAGAAGCCCCGTAAAGAGGGCGACGTACGTCGTTGTGGAGCCGACGGAGCCGAGCGCCCCGTCCGAACCGAACCTGCCGACGACGGCGACGTCGGACATATTGAACAATACCTGAAGAACATTGGAAACCATGAGGGGGAGCGAAAAGAGAAAGATATTTCTCATGAGCGACCCCTGCGTCATGGTCAGCGTGCGCTTCGCGCGCGATCCGTGCATCCCGATCAGCCTCTTGTGTGATAGATCGCAGAGTAGTATAGCACTTCGGCACGATATGTCAACGGATTTGGATACGGCGCAAAAAAATTTTTTGCGCCGTGCGCCCGTCACCGTTCGGCGCAATCAAAAAAGGGAGACGCAGCGTCTCCCTTTTTTGATTTGTCAGAATTGGATTTTGAGGCCGTCGTAGGCGACGATGATGCCGTGTTTTGCCATCTCGGGCACCATCTCGTCATACGTCTGCCCGCCGTTGTGAGAGAAATGATTGGCGACGAAGACGGTTTTTTCGTCGGTGATCCCCTCTCTCTTCAACCGCTCCATGACCTCGAGGTTGGTCTTGAGACTCATGTGTCCGTCCCGCCAGTCCCAGCCGATCCCCAGGCACCCCGTGCAGTCCAGGGAGACGAGGTCGAACCTGCCGAACGCCTTCAGAAGTGCATAGTCCTCCTCGGGGAACACGCCCGTATCGTGGGCGTACAGGAGCCGTTTCCCGCCGCGCTCGATCGCATAAAAGACGGGCGTCGTATTCGCGGTATGGTTGGCGCGCAGCGTAAGTACCCGGTACGTTCCCTCCGACGTCATGAACTCGTCGCCGGGATGCACGAGCGTGACGTCCGCCCTGTTCTGCATCCGATGCACCTCGATCTCGCGGGAGATCTTGTCGTACCCGTCCTGTGCGGAATAGAAATGCAGCATGCGGTGTTCGTGGCTGATCGGATCGGACAGGATCTCCAGGTCTGCGGGGCAGAGGTGATCGCTGTGGCTGTGCGTGATGAGGCAGTCGCCGATCTTATCCCAATCGATGCGGTACCGGAGCGAATGGCAGACGGTGTCGCCGTTGAAGTCGATGAGCAGTTCGCCGTCGACGAGCGCCTGCGAGCGCGAGCGCATCGCCCGCCCGCCGACGCGGAAGGATTCCCTGCACACGCGGCACTTGCAGTAGGGCGCGGGAACGCCCTCATAGGCAGCCGTTCCGAGATATTCAATTTCCATGTCCGTTCCTCCATCCTTTCTCTTTGAGCAGCGGCGCGAAATTGCCGCCCACGACGGTGCGGTTGTAGAAATGCTCGATCAGCCCCGTCACCGTGTCATACCAGTCGCCGAAGGGCTTGCGCGAAGCGGATTCGGACAGATATGTCAGAACGGGCGCATAGAGCGCGCGCGCCTTCTCCTTATCGTCGGTGAGCGCCGCGCACCAGAGGATCCAGTCCGCCTTCGTATAGTCCTTGCGCGTGTCGAGCGGAACGCCGAACCTGTTGTTCTTCTCCGCATAGTACGCCGTCTCGCGCTCGCAGACGTCCTGTCCGATGAGTTCAAACCCGAACAGCTTGTCGAAGAGAAGGTTGTATTTGAGGGAATACGTTCCCTCCGCGCCGTATGCGAGCGGCATGACCCCGTCCCCGACGCGCGCCTTGAACTTCGCCGCGAACGCCGCCGCCTTTGCGCGGTATTCCTCCGCGAGCGCGTCCTTGCCCAGCTTTCCGCAGATGACGGAGAACGCCTCGATGCCGACGAGCGCCTTGACGGCGAGGTTGACGTTGTTCGCGAGATGCCCCGCAAAGTCGTCCGTGCAGAGCTGGTTGGAGGGTTCCAGCCCGAATTTTTCGAGGTACTTCACCCACTTTCTGAGGAGCGGGAAGTTGCGCTTCGCCTGTTTTTCGGAGGCGCCCGCCAGCATCGCCGCCGCCGTCATGATGAGCATATTGCCGCACTCCTCGACGGGCATCTGATATTTGAGGTCGTACACCTCGCTCGCGGCGGGGCGCAGATAGAGCATGGTGTGCGTGCGCGGATAGTCCCAGAAGCAGGTCAGATTGCAGCTGTACTTGTCGTGCGCGTTGCGGATGCCGTACACCTGCCCGACGCACCACGGGTACGTTCCGATGTCGTGCGGGGCGAAGTCGAACGTCCAGACGGGCATTTTGGCAAAGCGGAAGATGCCCGCCATCATGGCGTTGACGAGTTCGGGCGCATAGATGAGATAGAGCGGAATGGAGGGATAACTCACGTCCGCCGTGCCGATGCAGCCGTTGGAATCACATTCCTTCGACAAAAAGAGCAGCTCCCCGTTCTTGTCCTCGACGAGCTTGTGCGCGCCCACGCTCTGCCGCAGCGAGGCGCAGGCGATCGTATAGTACCCCTCGCCCACCTTCTCGCAGTCGGCGCGGAGCGCGCGGTCGAACGCGGCGCACTTCGCAAGCACTTCGTCGTGCGCGCTTCTCGCGTCGTCCATCGCGTCGATGACCGTCTTGCCGTCCTTGAAATAGTACCCCTTGAGCCATTCGCCGAAGTAGAAGATGGAGACCTTGTCGTCGAACGCCGTCATGAAATACCCCTTGCGGGCATGGCTGAGGGAGAACAGGTAGCTGCGCTCCCGCTCCTTGCGCACATACTCCGCCCTGCCCGAGGAGAGGTACACGTTGAGCGCCGTCTCGGTGATGAAGAAGCTCTCCTCGCCCGCGAGGTAGGTATCCCCCCAGTCGGGCGCGGCGATGTCGTCCGCATTGGACATGACGAGGTTTCTCAGCCGCGTCATGAACGCCGCCTCGTACCCCTTCAGCGGCAGCACGCCGCCCACGACGTCCGCGCGGTCGTTGTTGTAGCAATATTCCTCGTCGAGCGCGAGCGCGACGGAGAAGTCCGCAGGCGTCTCCCCCTCGAACACCGCCTCGTACTCCGTATAGCAGACGGGGCAGGAGAGCAGTTCCTTGTCGTCGGGGGGAAGGGGCGAGACGAACTCGACGGTGAGCGTGAACCCGTCGCCCGCAAAGGTATAGCGCGTGCCGAACGCGGAGATCTCCACGCCCGTCTGACGCAGGCTGCGCGCGCCGTCATGTCTGCCCAGAAAGCAGTACGTCACGCCGTTGGCGCGGACAAAGCCGTAGGTGCGGCGGGAAAGCCCCGTCCAGAAGACGGTGTCGCCGCCGTTCAATTCGTCGCAGGGCGACCACACCGAGAAGTTGGGATCGATGATCCAGAGAGGATAGGAAGGTAGGATACGTTTCATCGCTTTATCTCCGTAGATTTGAAATGCCGTTTTCGTTGCGCCGCCGGAGCGTGCGCCTTATCCGATCTTCAGGACGCGCAGTCTGCCGCCCTCGACGGCGATCTTCGCCCTGAGCAGGATGTCCGACGAGGACGCGCCGACCGCGATCTCGTAGACGCCGTCCGTCACGACCCAGTCATCCTCCGAGGTCGACCAGTGCGCAAAGTCGCGCAGCGCGAGAAGATGGGTGACGCGCCTGCTCTCCCCTGCGGGGACGGCGGTCTTGGCGAACGCCTTGAGCTCCTTCTTCGGGCGATAGACGAGGGGCGCGCACTCGCGCACATACACCTCGGAGATCTCCTTGCCGTCGCGCGCGGAGGTGTTTTCGACGGTATAGCCGATCTCCACGCCCTCCTCCTGCACGCGGCAGGTGAGGTCGGAATAGGCGAAGGAGGCATAGTGCAGTCCGTACCCGAAGGGGAACAGCACGGGAACGTCATAGGTATCGAAGTAGCGGTACCCCACGTCCAATCCCTCCTGGTAGCGGGTGACGCCCGCGCAGCGGTAGGCATTCGCCGCCGGCACGTCCTCCAGAGAGAGCGGGAAGGTCTCCGAAAGCTTTCCGCTCGGATTGATGACACCCGTCAAAAGATCGGCGAGCGCCTCGTCGCCGCCCGCGCCCGGGAAGCCCGCGTACACGATCGCCTGCACCCTGTCCGCCCAGGCGCTCATGTCCACCGCGGCGCCCGCAAACACGACGACGACCGTGTGCGCGCACTGTTCCGCGATCTCGAGGATGGCGCGCTCCTGCACCTCGTGAAGGCGCATCGTCTTGCGGTCGCCCGCCTCGTACTCAAACGGCGCACCCGTGCCGACGCACACGATGCACACGTCGCGCTCCGCCGCATACACGAGCGCGGTGCGCGCGTTCTGCACCACGGAATTGACGCCGTCATAGCGGAAGGCGCCCTCGTAGCGCACATCCCATCCGAGCTCCGCAAGGCGGGCGGGCAGATCGAAGCGATCCTTGCGCTGCACGCAGGAGGATCCGCCGCCGCGCAGCATATCGGGGGTGTCTGGTTTTGCGTAGCATCCCCCCACCATGACCGAGACCGCGGGGGACAAGGGGAGCGTGCCGTCGTTTTTGAGGAGCACCATGCCCTCGGCGGCGACCCTGCGCGCCATGTCCGCCCGCTCCGCCTCCGTCGTGCGGACACGGGCGTTCTCCCCCATCTCCTTGCAGCGGAAGACGAGATCGATCACCCGCTGCGCGCAGGCGTCGAGCGCCTCGTCGGAGAGCTTTCCGGCGCGGTAGTCGGCGCACAGTTTCTCATAATTTTTCTCATTGAAGGGCATCTCGATGTCAAGCCCCGCCCTTGCCGCCGCCGCGCGGTCGCGCACGGCGTCCCAGTCGGAGAAGATGGCGCCGTCAAAACCGCACTGCGTGCGCAGGTAGTCAAATCCCTTTTTGTACTCCGAGGCGTACGTTCCGTTCACGCGGTTGTAGCTGCACATGACGGAGACGGGCTTCGCCTCGCAGGCGATCGCGAAGGGCAGATAGTAGATCTCGCGCAGCGTGCGCTCGTCGACGTCGCTCGTCTGATGCAGGCGGTCGTATTCGAGGTTGTTGCAGCAAAAATGCTTGAGACAGGTTCCGACGCCGCCGCCCTGCACGCCTTCGATGTAAGCCTTTGCCATCTCGCCCGCGAGGACGGGATCCTCGGAAAAATACTCAAAGTTGCGCCCGTTCAGAGGATGGCGCTTGACATTGACGCCCGGCGCGAGCAGGATATCCACGCCGCGTTCGATGCAGTCGTCCGCAAGGCAGGCGCCCACCTCGCGCGCACATTCCGTGTTCCAGGTATTGGCAAGCACCTGCACGGAGGGATATGCGACGGCGGGAATGGTCTCCGTCTTCCCGTCCGCGCCGGTGCGCTCGGTGCGCAGCCCCACCGGGCCGTCCGAGACCGTGATCTGCGGCAGTTTTCCGTTGAGATCGACGGTGTGCCAGCCGTCCTGTCCGCAGATGAGGCGGAGCTTCTCCTCGGCGGTCAGCGCCGACGCTTTGATTTTCTCTTTCATGTTCGTTCTCCTTTGTGATTATCGTCTGAATACGCGCGTCTCATAGGGGGAGAGCGGGACGCGGCCGCTGCACTGTTTGCCCGTCAGAAGGTCGGTACAGGGGGCGTCGAGCACGACGAACCCCTCTTTGTTCTCCGTCTCCACGGCGATGATCCCCGCCTCGTCTCCCGAACGGGCGGTGAGGATGACGTTTTCGCTCGCCTCGGCAATGGGGGCAATTCCGACAAGCCGCAGCAGATCCCCGTGCGAGAGCACGCTCCCGACGAGAATGACCTTGCCCTTGCCGACCGCTCGCTCCGTCACGACGGAGTACGGCACAAATTCGCCCGCCGTGTAGTGCGCGAGGCTCCTTG
>CALVWN010000075.1 GCA_944367415.1 uncultured Clostridia bacterium
CAAGGAGCCTCGCGCACTACACGGCGGGCGAATTTGTGCCGTACTCCGTCGTGACGGAGCGAGCGGTCGGCAAGGGCAAGGTCATTCTCGTCGGGAGCGTGCTCTCGCACGGGGATCTGCTGCGGCTCGTGAATATGCGTGCCGTCGCGGAGGCGAGCGAGAATGTGCTGCTCACCGAGCGCACGGGTGCGGAGAACGGCATCATTGCCGTCGAAACGGAAAACAAAGAGGGGTATCTTCGACTGGACGGAACATACACCGATCTTCTGACGGGGAAGTGCTGCCGGGGAACCGTGCGCCTCTCGCCCTATCAGGTGCTTGCATTGAAAAGGGAGTGATGCGCTCCGACGCAGCATTCCCGAAGACGGAAAAAGACCTCCCCGCGCCGGAAACGGCGCGGGGAGGCCTTTTGGCCTGTCATTGCCATTCTTTTCCCGCAGAAGAGCGCCGCGGCGGGGCGGAATATATGCAGGCATGATACATTTTCCCTGCAATGGAAAAAGATGTCGTTTTCGGAAAGTTAAGCGGGTTATTCATAAATAAAGCTGATAATAACTTTCAGCAATTCCTATAATTCGCCGTTCACGATTTTCTTGACAAAATGATAAAAATACAATAAAATACAATGGTAACCACAAGATAGATTGCCGAATTTATGTTCAGGGCGGTTAACAGGGCGCTTTGTACGGGGGAAACCGGAGAAAGCGGCGCCGCTGCGTATAAGACGGCAATGTGTTTGACAGAGAGAAGGGAGGTAGAATCATGAAGTGGAAGAAGTGGATGCTGATCGCTGCGCTGTCCGTCGCTTCGACGCTGTCGTTTGCATTGGCGGCGTGTTCGAACGATCCGGGCGAGGTCGATCAGCCGGACACCGTGACGGAAGGGCCGGAGACGGGTGTCTATTACTTCGATGCCGGAAACAACATCGAATATCTCATCACGCTCACCGGCGGGAACCGCTTTACGCTGCATATGCTCGGCGAGGATAAGTCCGGCGAATACACGCTTGCGGACGGCACGCTGACGCTGGATTTTGCGGATGAGGCGGACGGCACGATGAGCGCGCAGCTCTCCGGGAATACCCTCGTGCTGACCGACGCGCAGAACGGGCAGTGGACGTTCTATAAGAGCGTCACCTATTCCGTCTCCTTCGACGAGGGAGAGGGGAGCGAGATCGACGATATGATCGCCGTCAACGGCAAGTCGATCGCGCGGCCTGCCGATCCCGTGCGCAGCGGCTACAAGCTGGTCGGCTGGACGACGGAGAAAGACAACATGGATACCGTCTTCTCCTTCGGCACGGATATCATCACAGACAATACCACCCTGTATGCATATTGGGTGTCCTATACGCCCGGACAGCAGGAATACGTCGTCGATTTCGATCTCAACTATGCGGGCGCGGAGAACACGGCCCCGGTGGAGACGGTCGGCGGTCAGATCTTCAACCCCGAACAGCCCGTGCGCGACGACTATACGTTTGCCGGCTGGTGGGTGAGTACATACGACGACGGGGAGAAGCTCTCCTACCCCTGGCAGGAGGGAATGGTATTCACGGAGGACACCACGCTGTTTGCCGTGTGGAGCGAAGGCTCCGCGTCCCCGATGAGCGTCTGGTTTACGGAGGGGGGTATTTCCTGGTCTAGTCTGACGTCGACGGCGACGCTGACGGTGGACGGGCCGGACGGCTTTGCGGACATCACCAAGTCGGTCAGCGCGTCCGGCGCTTCGACGGAGACGATCGACTTCGCCAACGCGCCTGCGGGCGACTATACGGTCACGCTGACGGCGGGTTCGTCGACGGCGTCGGCATATTACAATAATAAGGGTCTCTCGCGCGTCTCTTCGTTCAGCGTGATGGAGCCCTCCATGCTGGTGTTCGAGGGCGTCGAGAACGCGCAGCACTATTATCTCACGATCGAGTGCGGAAATGCGGGGCACGTTCACAGCAACGTCGACCTCGGCACGTCGACGAGCTATTATTTCGGCAACTGCCCGCTGGCGGAGGACGGCATCAAGTTCACCGTGACGGCAACCGCGGAAGGGTATGCAAGTTCCACCTCGCGCACGTTCGTCTATAATCGTCTGCTCGGTGCGGTCACGGGCCTGTCCGTCGATGCGGAGTCGGAGACGCTTTTGTGGGATTCCGTTCCCGGCGCGACCAACTATATCGTCACGGTCAACGGCAATGCCGTGAACAACGGCGCGAGCACGCGCTACTCGCTCAAAGAATATGCGGCGGGCGAGCTTTCCATCTCCGTCAAGGCGGAGACGAAGGGGTACAACTCCGCGGAAGCGACTGCGCTGACCTATACGAAGCAGGAGCCTGCGACGCCTTCGGACGTCCGTCTGGACGGCATGGAGGTCGTGTGGACGGCGGTTCCGGGCGCGGAGGGCTATGAAGTCAGCATCGCGGGACAGGTGTTCACGGTGGAGACCGCCGCAGACGTCTCCGTGCAGCTCTTCACGGCGGAGGCGGGCGAGGGCGCCGAGATGCGCTTCGACCTCGCGGCGCAGGGGCTGACTCTGACGGCGGGGGCGCAATATGAAGTCAGCGTCCGCACGCTTTCGAGCACAAGCGGTAACTCGCTCTGGAGCGACGCGGTGAACACGTCCTATCTTTCGCTCTACGGCACGCCTGTATATGAGCACAACACGTTGAGCTGGAATCCCGTGCTCGGCGCGCTCTCCTATACCGTGCAGGTCAACGGCGGCAGAGAGATCACGGTGGACGACGGCACGACCTCTCTTCCCATCACGCTGACCAGAAGCGGCGTCAACACGATCTTGCTCCGCGTGAACGTCGGCGACGAGGCAGAGGAGCTGACCGCCGAATTGCAGGTGACGGCATACTCGGTCGCCTTCGATACGCGCGGCGGTTCGGCGGTGTCCTCCGTCTATGTGGCATTCGGCGACACGGTGGCGTTCCCCGAGACGAGCAAGCTCGGGTATGATTTCACGAACTGGTACACGACGCCGGGCGGCGCGGCCGCCAACGGCGCAGTCTTCGATGCCTACTTCACGGGCAACGAAAACGTCACGCTGTATGCGGATTGGGCTGCCAGGACGTACACGGTCAACCTCAACTACGGCGAGGGCGGCACGGGCGTCGCGACGGCGCAGGTCACCTATCAGCAGCCCTTCACGCTGCCCGTTCCCGAGACGAACGGCATCATGGGCTTTGTCGGCTGGTACAGCACGAGCGACAACAACGGCTGGCGGTATACGGACGAGACGGGCGTCGGCGACGGCGTCTGGACGGGCTCGGAGGACGGCGTGACCCTCTATGCGGTCTATTCCGAGATCCTCAAGGTGACGGAAAACGGTGACGGCTACGAGGTGGTCGCAGGCGACGCCATCCGCGACGTCTCCAACCTCTACATCCCCGAATCCTATAACGGGAAGCCCATCGTCTCCATCGGGGAGTACGCGTTCCGCGACTGCGGTTCGATCGTCTCCATCAGCATTCCCGACACCATCCGCACGATCGCGGCGACGGCATTCAACAACTGCTATAACCTGGAGCGCTTCACCGTGCGCGACACGGGGGCGGCGGATCCCGTCTACTCCTCGACCGAGCAGGGCGAACTGCTCTACCATAACCCCACGACGCAGGAGACGGAGCTTGCCTTTGTGCCGCAGACGGTCGCGGGAACCTATACGGTGCCCGACGGCGTCTCGGTCATCATGTCCTATACCTTCTACGGAAGCGATCTGACGGAGATCGTTCTCCCCGCAAGCATCACGCGCGTGGAGCCGTCTGCGTTCTACAACATGAGAGAGCTTGCCAAGATCACCTTCCTGGACGGCGGAACGCAGCCGCTCATCTTCAGCGCTACGGCGATCGATTTCAACACCTCCACCGCGGCGGACGCCATCCACGAGATCGTGTTCCCCGCACGCCTTGCGGCGTTCGAAGAGACGCTGCAGACGGTGTTCAGCCGTTTTGAGGAGCTGGAATCCATCCAAATCGTCGGAACGTATGCCGATCAGGTGTACGCCTCCTACGAGGGGATGCTGACCGGCGCGGACGGCAGCACGCTGCTCTATGTGCCGTTCGGAAAGGCGATCGAGACCTTCACCGTTCCCAACACGATGGCGGCGATCGGCGCGGAGGCGTTTGCGAACAACGAGACGATCAGGGAAGTGACCTTCCATGCGGGCATGACCTCCATCGGCGAGCGCGCATTCTATATGTGCGGCAGCCTGGAAAAGGCGACGTTTGCCGCGGGCAGCGTGCCTGCCGGCATGACGATCGGCGCAGAGGCGTTCTATCAGTGCGGCTCGCTCGAGACGCTCGTCTTTGAGGAAGAGGGTTCGTACGACAGCTCTTACACCACGTTCACCGCGACGTCCAGCTGCGGCGTGACGAAGATCGGCGACAGAGCGTTCTCCAATGTTGCCGCAACGGAAGTGCTGCTTCCCAACACGCTGACCGAGATCGGCTATGAGGCATTCTATAATTCCGCTCTTGAGACCATTGATTTCAGTCACGTCCGCTCCGACCTGACGTTCGGCACCTATGCATTCCGTGCGTGCAAGAAGCTGGGCACGCTGACGTTCACGCCCAATGTCGGCGTCATCGACTTCAACTCCGTCTTCTATGAGAGCAGTCTCTCCTCTTTCGAGCTGGAGGACGGCAACCAGAACTACAGCACCGACGACTTCGGGATCCTCTACAGCGTGGATAAGACGATGCTCGTCTACTGCCCGCTCAATGTCGATCTCGACAACGGCAGCTTCACCGTTCCTTCGACGGTCAAATCGATCAGCGGCGGCGCGTTTGCCAATAATGCAAACCTTAAGAGCATCACCATCCCCGCATCCGTCACGAGCATCGGCGTGAGCGCGTTCGACAACTGTGCGAACCTCACGACGGTCACCTTTGAAGAGGGAACGGAGGCGCTCACGATCGCAGACAGAGCATTCTACGACTGCACTTCTCTTGCGACGATCACCCTGCCTGCCCGCACGGCAAGCATCGGCAGCTATGCCTTCTCGGGTTCTTCGACTTCGAAGGTCGGGCTGACGACGATCAACCTGCAGGAAGGGCTTTCGACGATCGGCGACTATGCCTTCTACCGGGCGGCTTCGCTGAAGCGCATCACCATTCCTTCGACGGTCACCCATATCGGAAGCTATGCCTTCCAGAACTCCGGGCTGGAGGGGGATGACCCCGTCACCTTCACGGCGCCGACGGGCGAGGCGCTGCCGCTCACGTTCGGCAACAATATCTTCACCGGCACCAAGATCGTGAGCATGACGCTTCCCGAGCGGCTCGCCTATATCCCGGGCGGGGCATTCAGCTCCTGCACGTCGCTCGTGAGCATCACCATTCCGACGTCTGTCACGAATGACAACGCAAGCGACATCTGGGCGATCGGCGCGAATGCGTTCTCGCATTGCTCCAAGCTGACGACAGTCAACTTTGCGCCGGGCGGCACCAAGCCGCTATCCATCGCGGCGACGGCGTTTGCAAACTGCTCGCAGCTCACCTCGCTCACGCTCCCGGCGCGCGCGGCGTCCTATACGTCGACGACGACGTACGACGTCTTCCAGCTCGTTCCGGACAATATGTTCGACAGCCCTTATTACATCGGTTCGCCCTTCCTGACGACGACGGGCAACGTTTCGGCGCCGGTCGCGTCCATCACGGTGCGCACGGCGGCGGAGGAAAACATTGTCGGCTTTACGGCGGAATTCTGGTCGTACGACGGCGTGCTCTACTCTGCCGACGGAACGCTCGTGTTCTGCCCGCCCGAAAAGGAAGGGGAGGTCGTCATCTCCAAGGATGCGACGACCATCCGCGCGGCGGCGTTCCAGCACTGCGAGGCGGTCACGTCCATCGTCTTCGAGGACGCCGACAACGTCAACGGAAAGGACTTCTATTTCGGCGACTTCAGTAATTCTGCGACCTATACGACCGATCTTCCGTTCTACAGCACCGAGGCGCTGGAATCCATTGCGCTTCCCGCCCGTCTCGTCAAGATCGGCGCCTATGCCCTTCGCGTCACCACCGATACGGGGGCGGCGGGGAAACTCTCCTCCGTCACCTTTGCGGAGAACTGCCGCCTCGAGGAGATCGGCGACTACGCCTTCTATGGTGCAAAGATCACGGGCATCGTCTTGCCCGCAGGGGTCTCCAAGATCGGCGCGACGCCGTTTGCAAACTGCACTTTTTTGGAGGCGCTCACCGTCTCCGACTACACGGATGCGACCATGCTCATCGGGATGCTCGACTGCGGCTCCACGATCACGTCGCTGACCGTGCCGTCCACAAACGTCTATCTCATGGAGCAGGGCGGCCTGATCATGGATAAGGCGGAGACGACGCTCATCTACCGCACGGAGGCGTTCAACGAGACCACGTCGTTCACCGTTCCCAATACGGTCACGAGCATTCCCGCCAATGCCTTCCGCGATCTTCCCAACCTTACAACGCTCATCTTTGAAAAGGGCGGTACCGCGCCGCTGTCCATCGGTGAGTACGCCTTCAGCGAGACGGGCATCACCTCGGTCGAACTGCCGGCGCGCATTCAGTCGCTCGAGGGGAGCGTGTTCCGCGGCTGTACCAGCCTGGAGACGGTCACCTTCGAGGCGGGGTATCAGTATTCCGCGATCCCGAACTACACCTTCTACGGGTGCAGCGCGCTTGAGGAGATCGCCATTCCCGCCGGCGTCATGTTCATCGGCTCGTCTGCTTTCGAGAACTGCTCCTCGCTCGAGGAAGTCACGTTCGGTACGAGCGAAGCTGCCAGCCAGCTCCTTGCCATCGGCACCAAGGCGTTCAAGAACTGCTCCTCGCTGCAGGAGATCGAGATCCCCGCGCTGGTCAGCTATCTGGGCGGCACGATCAGCAACGGCAATGTTACGATTACGGAGACGACGGATGTGAGCGTGTTCTACGGCTGCACCTCGCTCAAATCGGTCGAGTTCCTCGGGGACGCGATCACGATGATCGGCAGGAATATGTTCTACAACTGCTCCTCGCTCGCGTCCGTCAACCTCGAGGCGCTCACGGGTCTTACCTATATCGGCGGCCGCGCCTTCTACCAGACGGGGCTTGTCAGTATCACCATCTCCGAGTCCGTCGAAGAGTATGAATACTATTCTTCGGGCGGCACCTTCGAGGGCTGCGAGTCGCTGGTGAGCGTCACGATCAACAGCGGGGCAGATATCGCGTACAAAATGTTCAAGGACTGCACGCGTCTGGAGACGGTCGTCCTCAACTCGAGGATCACGACCATCCGTTCGCAGGCGTTCCTCAACTGCTCGTCGCTGACCGGCATCACGCTTCCCGCATCGCTGGATACGCTCGGCGGCACGACGTCCGCGCCGACCTACACGACGGACACGCAGATCTTTGAGGGCTGCACCTCGCTTCGGCGCATCGCCATCCCCGCGGGCGTCACGATCATCCCTCGCTCGATGTTCGAAGGCTGCACCTCGCTCTCCGAGGTCACGCTGCCCGCCGGCCTGCTTGCGATCTATCCCTTCGCATTTAACGGCTGCACGTCGCTCACCTCCATCGACCTGCCCGACACGCTGGTCAACCTCGGTCTCGGACAGAACACGACGAGCGCTTCCTTCACGCCGTCGACGTCCAGTCTCTCGAGCAGTTCGAGCCATTCCGTCTTTGCGGGGTCGGGGCTTCGCTCCATTTCCATCCCTGCCTCGGTGACGGCGATCGGGCCGAGAGCGTTCCAGGATTGCACGTCGCTCACCTCCGTCACGTTCGAGGCGGGCAGCGCAATGATGGGCGTCGGTTACTATGCCTTTGACGGCTGCAGCGAGCTCAGCGCGATCACGCTTCCTGCCACCGTGACCTATCTCGGCAACTACGCGTTTGCGGGAACGGCGATCAGGACGTTCGCCTTCCCGGAGGCGTTTGTCGACACGTCGCTGCGCGAGGGGCTCTTCGACGGCTGTGCCGATCTCGAGAGCATCGTCGTTCCCGATCAGGTCAAGACGATCAACAAGTATGTGTTCCGCGACTGCTCCGCGCTGGAGGACGTCACGCTTCCCGCAAACCTCACGAGCCTCGGCGGAACGTCGATGACTTCGGAGGGCGCCGTGTTCATGGGCTGCGCCTCTCTTGAAACGGTGGAGCTTCCCGTCGGCGTGACCGTGCTTCCCAAGAACACCTTCTCGGGCTGCACCTCGCTGGAGACCATCACCACGCACGGCACGGTCTCGTTGGGCGTCGACGCCCTGGCGGGCTGCACGAGCCTGAAGGCGGCGACCGAGCATCCTGCGGACGGCACCGTGATGAATGTCGACGCGGCAAACGGCATGGTGTACTTCGACACCTATGCAGGCAACGTCCTGACTGACCGCACGGTCGCTGCGTATATTGGAAGCGCCGCGCAGATCACGGAGACGATGTTCCTCGACGGCGTCACGACGATCGGTGCGTATGCCTTCTATCAGAACCTCGATATCACCTCCGTCGTCATTCCCGCGACGGTCTCGACGATCGAACTTGCGGCATTCTACGGCTGCGAGAATCTGACGAACGTTTCCTTCCCGGCGCCCGCACAGGGCGAGCGCGCGCTGACGATCGAGGACGGCAGTTCCTCGACGGGCGCGTTCGGCAAGACAGGCATCGTCGATCTGATCCTCCCCGAGGGGCTGACCTACATCGGCAAGTATGCCTTCTACGGAGGCGGCACGTCGACTGCCTCCATCGAGACGGTCTCCTTCCCGAGCACGCTGAAGACGATCGGGGAATATGCGTTCGATAGTCAAAATATTGTCGATCTCGTTATTCCGGAAGGGGTTACGACGATAGGAGAGTACGCTTTCCGTAATAGTCAGTTGATCAAGAGTATCACGCTTCCCTCCACGCTCGAATATTTAGGGAACAGTGCATTCTACCAAGATTATGCCCTTGAAAAGATCGTCATCAATGGAAACTCCATTGTCATGATGGATGGCGATGAGCCGGAGACGTCTTACAATAGTGCCTTCTACAAAGCGGGCAGAGATTCTGACGGCATTACCGTCTACTTCGGCGAGAACGTCACTGCCGTTCCGGCGAGACTGTTCTATTCGTCTTCCTCCGCAAGCAACCAGCCGAAGGTCACCGATGTCGTCTTCCTGGGCGACAAGGTGACGTCCGTCGGCACGGATGCGTTCCGCGGCGTGACGACCGTCGAGCGCGTCTACTTCGGCGGAACGGCGGAACAGCTGCTTGCCGTTGCGGCGGGACTTGGCACGAACGATAAGACCGCGCTCGCGGGTGCAGCGTTCTATCTGTACTCCGAGACGATGCCCGCAGCCAATGCGGACAACACGGACTTCGCGGGCGTCGGTACGACGGGCGGCATTCAGATCGCCGGGTACTGGAAGCGCGCGGAGAACGGCGAGCCGGAGCTTTGGGTGTTCTCTGCCGCCGGGGCGGATGAGACCGACCCTGCGTAAGGCAGATCCAACTTCATACACATTCCGACGACAGCGTCGGGCGGCACGGGGTCATTTTTATGACCCCGCCGTCGCGTGTTTAAGAAATGTTTAAGCGTCACACAGTTAATGTGTAACATAAACAGGCAACAGAGAGGCAGGTTTCCATGAACGACAAAAAGACATTCAAAAAATACTACGGCAGGCTGGCAACAGAGGGGCTTTTGAAGGCGCTTTTGTTCGGGCTTGCCATCGCGTGCGCCGTTTACTGCATTCTTGTGCTCGTCATGTGGTTTACGGAGATCTCGTGGATGATCTGGGTCGCCGTCGCCGCGTTCGCGGCGGTGCTCGCGTGCAGCGTGTGCGCCCTGTATTTCACCAAATTCCGTCCGGCGGCAAAGGCGATCGCCGCGCGCGTCGACCGTCTCGGGCTGGAGGAGCGCCTCGTCACGATGGTCGAGCTGGAGCAGGATTCCTCCTTCATGGCGCTCCGTCAGCGCGAGGATGCGCTCGAGAGCATGGATCGCGTCTCGCCGAAGAACGTGAAGATCGTGGTGCCCGCGCTCGGGCTGACGCTCTGCGTGCTGCTGCTCCTGTGCGGGGCGTCCATGACGGTTCTCACGGCGCTCGCCGAGCAGGATATCATCGACAATCCCGTGCATGAGATCGTCGATCCCACCCCGCCGGACGTCTATTACACCATCTCCTATAAAGTCATCGGCTATACCGCCGACGACGAGGAGCTGGAGGGCATGGGCGGCATGATCGAGGGGCTGGAGGATCAGCTCGTGCTCGACGGCGGCGCCGCCGAACAGGTGGTCGCGGTCGCCGACGAGGAGTGGGCGTTTCTCACCTGGAGCGACGGCAGCACCGATCCGACCAGGCTTGATATTCTCGACCTCGACGCGCTGCTCGCCGACAACGAGAGCGGAACGGTGACCACGACGGAGGACGGCGAGATCGTCATCACCTACTATGCGTACTTCATGGAGCTGGAGCCTTCGGAAGGGGATGCCCCGTCCGACCAGGAGACAGATCCCGACGCGCCGATGGACGAGCCGCAGGAGCCGTCCGAGGACGGCGGCGGTTCGGGCAACGAAGGCGACGGCGCCGGCGGCAAGTATGAGGAAGAAAACCAGATCATCGCGGGCGACACCTATTACCGCGAGAAGCTGGAGGAGTATCTGCAGCAGGCGCAGGACATCATCGCCGCCGGCGGCGAGGTGCCCGATTACCTGATCGAGATCATCGAATCGTATTACGGGTCGATCCAATGACGTCCCGGATCGGAAATAAATTTACTTTACGGAGAGGCAGAAATGGTTTCAGAAGAGAGTATTCTTCAATTCAGCAAACAGTGTGAAAATATCTTCACGCAGATCCGGCGCGATGTCATCGGCCAGAACGAAGTCGTCGAGGGCACCGTCATCGCCATGATCGCAGGCGGCAACGTGCTTCTGGAGGGCGTGCC
>CALVWN010000076.1 GCA_944367415.1 uncultured Clostridia bacterium
AAAAGATCAACGTGGACGGGGTGAGTGCGGACGAGGTCGCCTCCCTTCTGAATGTGCCGCCCGATCCCGCCATGGGGGACTACGCGCTCCCCTGTTTCAGGTTTGCCAAGGCGCTCAGAAAGAGCCCTGCCGTGATCGCGCAGGAGCTTGCCGCCGCCATTCCCGCGGATGACGTCATCGCCGAAGTCTCCGCGCTCAACGGCTATCTCAACTTCAAGGTGAACAAGGCGGGACTTGCCAAAGACGTGCTCGCGCGCATCCTGCGCGAGGGGGACAGGTACGGTGCCTCCGACATGGGCGCGGGACGGGTGGTGTGCATCGACTACTCCTCCGTCAATATCGCAAAGCCCTTCCATATCGGGCATCTCTCGACGACCGTCATCGGCGGCGCGCTCTACCGGATCTTCAACTTCCTCGGCTTTCAGGCGGTCGGGATCAACCACCTCGGCGACTACGGCACGCAGTTCGGCAAGCTCATCGCCGCCTATAAGAAATGGGGCAACCGCGAGGAGGTCGAAAGGGGGGGCATCCACGCCATCAACGATCTGTATGTGCGCTTCAACAACGAAGCGGACGAACAGATGGAGCATGACGCGCGCGAATACTTCCGTCTCATCGAAAACGGCGACAAGGAGGCGAACGAGCTGTTCGACTGGTTCAAGTCGCTGACGCTCGCCTATGTGCAGACCATCTACGACCGCCTGCACATCACCTTCGACAGCTACGCGGGCGAGCGCTTTTATACCGACAAGATGGCGCCCGTCGTCGAGGAGTTAAAGGAAAAGGGGCTTTTGAAGGAGAGCAACGGCGCGCAGATCGTCGATCTCGAAGCGTACGGAATGCCGCCCTGCCTCATCCTGCGCTCGGACGGCGCCTCGCTGTATGCGACGCGCGACCTCGCCGCCGCCATCTACCGCTACAATACCTATCATTTCTATAAGTGCCTCTACGTCGTCGCCTACCAGCAGAACCTGCACTTCAGACAGGTGTTCAAGGTGCTCGAACTCATGGGCAAGGAGTGGGCGAAAGATCTCGTGCACGTCGCCTACGGCATGGTATCTCTGGAGGACGGCGCCATGTCCACCCGCAAGGGCAAGGTGGTCTGGCTGGAGGACGTCATCTCCCGCTGTGTCGAAAAAGCCCGCACCGTTCTCGAGGAAAAGAATCCAAACCTTGAAAATAAGGACGAGGTCGCCGAGCTGGTCGGCGTGGGTGCGGTCGCCTTCGGCGCGCTGTGCAACAACAAGATCAAGGACATCACCTTCTCGTACGACCGCGCGCTCAACTTCGACGGGGAGACGAGTGTCTATCTGCAGTACACCTGCGCGCGCGCGGCGTCCGTGCTCGCCAAGGCGGAGGGGCTTCCCTGCGGCGTCACCGACGTCACCCCCTGCGACGCCGAGGCGGAGCTTCTCAAGCAGCTCGCCGTGTTCCCCGAGACCGTCGTGCAGGCGGCGGAAAAGTATGAGCCGTCGCTCATCTCGCGCTGTCTGCTCGATATCGCCAAGCAGTTCAACAAGTTCTATCTCGAATGCAAGATCATGCAGGCGGAGGGCGACGTGCGCACATTCCGCCTCGCGCTCACCAAGGCGACGCTCACGACCCTCAAAAACGGGCTCACGCTGCTCGGCATCGGGGTGCCGGAGAAGATGTGAAAGGGTTCACGAATTTCTCCGAGCAAAGGCTCGGAGAAATTCCGTGAGATTGAGGGAAAACGCCGCCGCGCACGCGCTTCGCGCTGACTACGGCTCGTTTTCCCTCTGCGGGCGCACCTCGGGGCTTAACAATCTGCTGCGCCCGCATTCACCCTTTCCCCATAAGCGCAGGTATGCGCAAATAGGGTACCGCTGCGGAAAGGCGCGACTTTCCTTGCGGCGTGATCCATAACATTCGCAAAAATATTTGCGCAGCAAAGATTTTTGCGAGAGAGGAGCGGCAGGCGAAAAAAGTGAGAAATTCGGCTTGTCGGATTTCTCAAAAACTTCGCATTGCTGCGACGAAGTCTCGCAGCGCAGGGGAACCCTGCTCGCGTCATCATTTATAACACTCGCAAAAAGATTTGCTTGCAAAGATTTTTGCGGAACAACTCCCTCAGGCGCTCCGCGCCAGCTCCGAGCAACTCCCTCAGTCACTTCGTGACAGCTCCCTCGGAGAGGGAGCCTTTCGCCCCTTGCCGCGACGAAGTCCCGCTGCGGAAAGGCGCGACTTCCCTTGCGGCATATTCTATAACATTCGCAAAAAGATTTGTCTGCGGCAAGGCCGCTTACAGAGAGGACAATATGTTAAAAGCTGTTTTTTTTGATCTGGACGGCACGCTGCTCAACACTGTGCCCGATATTCAGGCGTGCGTCAACGCTTCTCTTGAGAAGTTCGGCTATCCCGCGATCACCTATGAGCAGACCTGCTCCTATGTCGGCGACGGGGCGAAATTGCTCATCGAGCGCGCGCTTCCGCCCGCCTGCCCCGATCTCGACGCCGTCTATGAGGACTTCCGTGTCCGCTTCGCGCACGACCCCGCCGAGCGCACCCATCTCTATCCGGACGAAAAAGAGACGCTCGCCGCGCTCAAGGAGAGAGGGCTGAAGCTCGCCGTCATCACCAACAAGCCGCAGGACGCCGCCGAAGCGGTGCTCGCGCGCTTCTTCCCCGCAGACTTTTTCGACTTTATCGGCGGGGATACGGGGATGTTCCCCTGCAAGCCCGATCCCTCGCTCGCCCGCTATGCTGCCCTCAGGCTGCACCTTGCGCCCGCCGAGTGCGCCTTTGTCGGCGACGGCGAACCGGATGCCCGTGTTGCGATCAATGCGGGGATGTGCGGCATCTCCGTCCTCTGGGGATACCGTACCCGCGCACAGCTCGAAGGGGCGGGCGCCACGCGCTTTGCGGAGAGCTTTCCCGCGCTCCAAAAAATTCTTGAAAAACTTTCATAAAAACTATTGATATTCAGTCTCATTTATGCTATAATACAGATACAGAAAAAATCTGAAAGGAGAAACGATTTATGAAGAGATGTGCTGTATGCGGCGAGATCGTCGCAGATGATGTCATGGAGTGCCCTGTTTGCCACGCGAAGAAGTTCGAGCCGATCGAGGAGAAGGCGTTCGCGTGCGAGCATCACGTCGGCGACGGCGTCGTCGAGGACAAGGAAGTCATGGAGGGGCTTCGCGCCAACTTCACGGGCGAGTGCACCGAGGTCGGAATGTACCTTGCAATGGCGCGCGTCGCAGAGCGCGAGGGCTACCCCGAGATCGCGGAGGCGTACAAGCGCTATGCGTATGAGGAAGCAGATCACGCATCCAAGTTCGCAGAGCTTCTCGGCGAGGTGGTGACCTCCTCCACGCAGAAGAACCTCGAGATGCGCGCGGCTGCCGAGGCGGGCGCCTGCGAGGGCAAGCTCATGCTTGCAAAGCGTGCGAAGGAGCTGGGCTACGACGCCATTCACGACACCGTGCACGAGATGGCAAAGGATGAGGCGCGTCACGGCGCAGGCTTCAAGGGTCTTCTCAAGAGATATTTCAACAAGTAAGTTGATGACGGCTGCGCCCGTCCGCATTTGCGGACGGGCGCATTTTTTATGCCGTAATTCATTGACAGGATATTAAGGGTATGATATACTTGCGGCGAAATCGTCGTGAGGAGAAAAATATGGAACAAAAGATCTATGTCGGTGCTGCGTACTATCCCGAGATGTGGGAGGAGTCGGAGGTAGAGAAGGATATCGTCCGCATGAAGGAGGCGGGCGTGAACTGCGTCCGCGTCGGCGAATTCGCGTGGGGCAAGATGGAGCCGGAAGAGGGGGTGTTCGATCTCGGCTGGCTGGAGCGCGCCGTTGAAAAGCTCACCGCGGCGGGCATCGGCGTCATCATGTGTACGCCCACCTGCACGCCGCCGAGGTGGCTGCTCGACAAGTATCCCGAGACGCGCATCGTCTATGCGGACAGGACGCGCACCGAGGTGTTCTCGCGCTGCCACCCCTGCAAGTCCTCCCCGATCATGCGGGAGAAAAACCGCATCATCACGCAAAAGCTCGCCGAGACGTTCGGGAAGAAAGAGGGCGTCATCGGCTGGCAGATCGACAATGAGATCTTTCCCTATAACGAAGGGTGCTACTGCGAGAACTGCCAAAGGAAGTTCCGCAGCTACCTCAAAGAAAAATACGGCACGCCCGAAAAGCTCAACGAGGCGTGGGGGATGCAGCGCTGGTCGCTCGAATACAAGTCCTTCGACGACGTCGTCCCGCCCGTCAAGGGCAGATGGGAGCATCCCTCCCTGCAGACGGAGTGGACGCGCTTCCACTGCGAGAACATCGTCTCCTATGTCAACGAGCAGGCAGACATCCTGCATCGCTATACGTCCGCGCCCGTCGGCACGGATATGATGACGACCAATCTTCTGGGCTATTATCAGCTCAATGAGAAGCTCGACGTCGTGCAGCTCAACCACTATGAGCCCTGTCGGGATATGCCAAAAACGGCTTTTCCCTATGACTTCGTGCGCCCCGTGCTCAAGCATCCCTTCTGGGTGACCGAGACACAGGTCGGCTGGAACGGCAGCACCTTTGCAAACTGCGGTTATCGCCCCGAGGGGTGCTGCTATATCAACACCTGGCTGCCCGTCGCAAAGGGTGCGGAGATGGTGGAATACTGGCTGTTCCGCGCGCACCCCAACGGGCATGAGCTGGCACACGGTGCGCTCTACAACACGGCGGGCAGGGCGTACCGCGTGACGGAAGAGGTCGCCCGCGCCGCAAGGGAGTTCGCGCGGTGCGCGCCCTTCCTCTGCAACAGCAGGGTGGAGGCGAAGATCGCGCTGCACTATTCCTCGACGGTGGTCAAGGAGGCGGAATATGCGCCCATGCTGCAGAACTTCGACTATCGTGCCATGCTCGTCGATCGCTTCCACAAGCCGCTGCGCCGCCACAACGTTGACGTCATCGACACGGCGCATCCGCTCGACGGCTATGAAGTGCTCATCTCGCCCTTCCTCTTCACGGCGGACGAGAACGATCTGCCTGCCCGCGTCACGCAGTGGGTGAAGGAGGGCGGCACCTGGATCGTCGGCCCCATGACGGACATCATGACGGAGTATGCGAGCAAGTACCGCGACAAGCCGCACAGCTTCCTCGAGGAGCTTGCGGGCGTGTATGAGCGCTACGATCTGCCCGTCGGAAACGACGTCTATCGCGCGAAGTGGGAGGACGGAGGCGAGTTCGCGCTCGACACCTGCTTTGCGGCGTATGAGCTGAAAGGTGCGAAGGCGCTCGCCGTCTATGCGAACGGAGAGTTCAAAGGGATGCCCGCCGTCACGGAGTTCGCCGTCGGGAAGGGCAAGGTCATCGTGCTGGGCGGCGTTCCGACGGAGGAGGCGCTGCTGCGGCTCGTGGGGCGCGCGCCCGTCTTCCCCGCAAGCGAGAATCTTGCGCTTGTGGAGCGCAGCGGGGCGCGGAACGGCGTCATCGCGGTCGAGACGGAGGGCAGAGAGGGCACGGTCACGCTGGACGGCGCATACCGCGATCTGCTGACCGGAAGGACGCTCTCCGGCTGCGTCGGCGTTGCGCCCTATTCGGTGCTGGTGCTTGAAAGATCGTAAGCTGCGGCGCCGTCCCGCGCTTCCGGCGCGGGACGGCTGTTTCGGACAATACAAGATCCCGCGGCGATGCCGCGGGATCTTGTAAAAAATATTGGAGAGTAAAAAACGCTTGCGGCTGGGCCCGCGCACGTTTTTCGGCAAAAGACAGGAAGAACTTCGTTCTTCTCCTGTCCGGGCGGCAGCGGATCGCTGCCCCGAACGGTTTCCCCCGTTCGCACTCTTATTATATGCGCGGGGCGAGAGAAATGCAACCTACTTTTCGCAAATCGCGCTCTATCCGCAAGATTCGCGCAAGTAGAGTTTGTTTTTCACACTCTACTCACGGTAGAGCGCAAAAAACCCGTTGACATTGCACGGAAAAACGGGTATAATAGAGACATGGAAGAGGACGTTCTCGCTGTAACCATCGGAAAAAACATCATGCGATTGAGGCGCATGGCGAATATGACCCAGCTCGAGCTTGCCGAGAAGATCAACTACTCGGACAAGTCTGTCTCCAAGTGGGAGCAGGGCAACGGAATTCCCGACGTGCGCATCCTCGTGCAGCTCGCCGATCTGTTCAACGTATCGGTGGACGATCTGGTGCGCGAACACGCCGAGACGCCCGTCATGCCCAAAAAGACGAGACTCCTGCGCCGCATCATCATCAACGTTCTCGCGGTGGGGCTGTGCTGGCTGGTCGCCGTCGTCTGCTTTGTCTTCATCGGCATCGGCGCGCCCTCGCTCGAGGAGAAGTGGCTCGCATTCCTCTACGCCGTGCCCGCTTCGGCGATCGTCACGCTCGTCTTTTCCTGCATCTGGCACTATCGCTGGGTGCGCATCCTCTCCATCACCGTACTCATCTGGACGGTGCTTGCCTGCATCCATCTCACGGCGCTCGCCTGCGGCGTCGACGACCGCGTTATCCCGCTCGCCTATCTCTATCTGATCGGCGTGCCGCTGCAGATCCTCGCCGTTCTGTTCTTCTCGCCGTGGAAGCGCGCCCATCTCTTTTCCCGCGGCACAAAGGAATAACGTCTCATACGCGTACCTGTTTTGACGGGTACGCGTGCGCCATTTTATGACATTTCCCACTTCGGAGGTTCTATGAAGATCGTAGCTTTGCCGGCGGATGCGTCCGCCCGCGAGAAGACATCGCGCAGACTCAAGTCGCTCACCCGCGGCTATAACGCCTGCCTGCTCGGCTTTGCCATCGCCGCCGTCGCCTGTCTTGTCGGCGTGCTCGTCGTCGTCATCATGCTCGAGATGGGCGATCCCGCGCCCGAGCGCACGCAGCTCTACTACATTCTGACGGGCGCCTTTGCTGCGGGTGCCGTGCTGTTCGCGCTCTGTTCTCTGCTGTTCGGCAGGGCGGCGCAGTCGTCGCTCAAGACGCAGCAGGATTTTGACGAACGCTGCTGCGGCGAGGAGTGTTTCTTTGTGGGCGAGGGAACGATCGCCGAATTTTCCGACGACGCGCTCGTCATCCGTCCCGAAAAGGGGCAGGGAAAGAACATCCGCGTTCCCTACGGCGAGATCAGGTTTTTCTCCGTCTGCACGCGCACCAAGCCGCAGGAGCGGGGGACGTGGAGCGTCGTCATCGAGATGCCCGCGCACTATGTGATGAAGAAGGGCGACGCGCCGCGCGCGCTCGTCGAGACGGACGGGAAAGACCGCCTCTATGACACCATCGAACGGCACGGGCTGACGCTGCTCGGCGAGCAGCCCCCGCGCGGCGGCGAAAAGCGTCCCAACGTGCGCTTCGAGGCGCGCACGCGCTTCCTGCTGCCCGACGAACAGAAGCGCCGCCGCTCGCTCATCTTTGCGGGGATCGGCGTGCTGCTCGTCGTCGCGGGCGCGCTCGTCGCGGTGTTCTGGCAGGAATTTCTCTTTGTCGGCATCCTCTTGGGGGTGTTCGGTCTGTTTTTCGCCATCCGTTCCCTCTTTGCCTTCGCCCGCGCGAAGGGCATGCTCGCGATCTTCGAAGAGGGCATCTACTGGCGGGAGAGCGGCAGGGCGGAGGGCGACCGCTTCTTTCTCAAGTGGTCGGAGCTGACCGGCATCCGCCCCGAGACGGTGGAGGGCAAACATTACCTCGCCGCCGAGTGTGCGTACGGGAGCTATCATATCCCCGAAGTCGCGGGCGTGTACGAATATCTTCAGAAGTACCGTCCCGAGCTGTGCGGCGCATAGTATGAGAACGCTGACCGTTCACGGCGTCTACCGCCATTTCAAGGGGGATCTTTACTACGTCGAAGGCACCGCCCGTCACAGCGAAACGGGGGAGACGTACGTCGTCTACCGCGCGCTGTACGGCGACCGCGCGCTCTGGATCCGTCCGCTCGGGATGTTTCTTTCCGAGGTCGACCGGGAGAAATACCCCGATGCGGCGCAGACATACCGGTTCGAGGAGATCGGAGAAGGGGGCAGAGAAGATGCTCTGTGAAAATTGCGGGAAACGCCCCGCGCAAAAATTTGTGAGAAATGTGGACGGGCGGGAGATCGTCGTCGAGCTTTGCCCCGCCTGTTTCCGCGCGCTCTACGGCGAAAAGAAGAGCGCGCCCTTTGCGTCGCTCATCGGGCGCGACTCCGACCATGACGATGCCGTCTGTCCCGATTGCGGCACGACGTTCGGGGATTATCGGCGCACGGGGCTGCTCGGCTGCGCCGGATGCTATCGCGTCTTCCGCGAGGAGATCTCCTCCGCCGTGCGCGGCATCCAGAGCAGGCCGTGCCATGTCGGAAAGCACCCCGTGGCGCATTCGGAGGAGGATTACGACCGCATCCGTGCCTACGTCACGCGCAGGGAGTCGCTGCGCGGCGAGCTGGAGGCGGCGCTCAAACAGCAGGATTATTCCTCTGCGCGCAAGCTGCGGCACGAGCTGCGCGAGCTGGCGCAGGAGGGCAGCGGGGAGAAACGGGGATGAGCGGCATCAGAGAGAGTTTTGAGAGCGTCGCCGTCTCCACGCGGATGCGGCTGGCGCGCAATTTTGCCGACTATCCATTCCCGGGGCGGCTCTTACAGGATGCTCACGCCGAAGAGCAGGCGCAGGAGATCGTGCGGCTCATCTCCTCCGCGCTCTCCGGTGTGGAGAAATTCACGCTGTACGAACTCAAGCAGCTCTCCGACGAGCGCATGGCGTTCCTCGTGGAGCGCAATCTCATCTCGCGCGACCTCGTGCGCAACCGCCGCATCTCCGCCGCGCTCATCTCTTCGGACGAGATCATCTCCATCATGCTCAACGAGGAGGATCACGTCCGCGAGCAGTATTTCATGCACGGATTCGATCTCTCGCGCGCGTGGGAGCGCATCACGGGCCTGGACGACGCCATCTCTGATTGCGTTCCCTTCGCCTTCGACGAGCAGTTCGGCTATCTGACCGCCTGCCCGACCAACCTCGGCACGGGGCTGCGTGCCTCCGTCATGCTCTTCCTGCCCGCCCTCTCGCGGCGGGGGACGATGGCGCGCGAGGTCGTACCGGAGCTTCTGCACCTCGGCCTGACCGTGCGCGGCGCCTACGGCGAGGGGAGCGGCGCGGAGGGCGATCTCTTTCAGGTCAGCAACGAGGTCACGCTCGGCGTCTCGGAGGAGAGGATCCTCACCATCGTCGGGCAGGCGGTGGAGTACATCGTCGAGGAGGAACTGCTCGGACGCGCCCGCATGAAGGCGGAGGGCGGGCTGGCGCTCCGCGATAAGGTGTGCCGCGCCTACGGCATCCTCACCAACTGCTGCGTTCTGGAGGAACATGAATTTCTGCGCCTGCTCGCCGACGTCAAGCTGGGGCTTGCGCTCGGCTATCTTTCGGACGGCGAGGAGGACGACGCGTGGATGGAGGAGCTGGATGAGCTGACCGCCATGCTGCGCCCCGCCAACGTCAACCGTCTGAACGGCGCTCCGCTCGACAAGGCGGGGCAGGACGCCTACCGCGCCGAGTATGTGCGCCGGGCGATCCGCGGCATGAATCTCATCATGGAGTGACATCAGGGGGACTATGGACACATCAAATATTTCCGAGCATCTTTCCGACGCGATCAAGATCTCCTATGAGATCGCAAAGCATTACAAGACGGGATATATCGGCAGCGAACATATTATGTTCGCGATGCTGTGCGTGACGAACAGCACGGCGAGCAGGCTTCTGACGGAGGCGGGCGTCAAGCTGGAGGACTACCGCGCCAAATTCCGTCACAGCCTTGTGCATGAATCGCCCGTGCAGGAGTTTACGCCGCGCACCGAGCGCATCTTCGGGCTTGCCCGCGAGCTGTCCGTGCAGTCGGAGGAGGCAAATCCCATCATGGGAACGGAGCACGTTCTCATGGCGATGTTCACCGAGGACAAGTGCGTCGCAGTGCTCATTCTGGAGAGTCTCGGCATCGATATCCCCGCGCTCGTGGAAAAGACGAGCGCGTTCATCCACCTCTCTCCCGAAGAGGAGGAACTTCCCGACGAGGGAACGGGCGGCGCGCGTCAGCCCGCGGCGGCGCTCAGCGATCAGCTGCTCGCCTACGGCACCGATCTCACGCAGCGCGCGCGGGAAGGCAAGATGGATCCCGTCATCGGACGGCGCAAGGAGATCGAAAAGGTCGTACAGATCCTCTCGCGGCGCACAAAGAACAACCCCGTGCTCATCGGGGAGCCGGGCGTCGGCAAGAGCGCCGTCGTCGAAGGGCTTGCGCAGGCGATCGTCAAGGGGAAGGTGCCCGAGCTGCTGCGCGGCAAGACGGTGTTCTCCCTCGATCTCGCGGGGCTGGTCGCGGGCGCGCGCTATCGCGGAGACTTCGAGGAGCGCCTGAAGAGCGTCATCGCCGAGATCCGCGCCAACCGGAACATCATCCTCTTCATCGATGAGATCCATATGATCGTGGGCGCGGGGTCGTCGTCGGACAGCAATATGGACGCGTCCAATATCTTAAAGCCCATGCTCTCGCGCGGGGAGCTGCAGACGGTGGGGGCGACTACGCTCGAGGAGTACAGGAAGTACATCGAGAAGGATGCGGCGCTCGAGCGGCGCTTTACGCCCGTCATCGTCGCGGAACCCTCCCTCGAGGATACCGTCGCCATCCTGCGCGGCGTCAAGGATAAGTACGAGGCGCACCACAACGTCGTCATCACCGAGGAGGCGATCGAGGCGGCGGTGAAGCTCTCCGACCGCTATATCACCGACCGCTTCCTGCCCGACAAGGCGATCGACCTCATCGACGAGGCGGCGAGCCGCGCGCGGCTGGACGCGTACACGGGGCCGGAGGAATTCCGGGAGACGGAGGAAAAACTTGCGCGGCTGCGTTCGGACAGAAAAAAGGCCGCCAAGTGGAGCGACCTCGACCGCGTCGCGCGGCTGGATGACGAGATCGGAAAGCTCACCGCGTCGGCGCACGCGCAACGCGAGGCGTGGAACAAGCAGCGCCTCTCCACCCATCTCGCCATCGGCGCCGAGGAGGTCGCCGAAATCGTCAGCGGCTGGACGGGCGTTCCCGTCGCAAAACTCACCGAGGAGGAGAGCGAAAAGCTCATGCACCTCGAGGAGGAACTGCATCGGCGCATCGTCGGGCAGGATGAGGCGGTCACCGCCGTCGCAAAGGCGATCCGCCGCGCCCGCGCGGGATTGAAAGACGCCGGCAAGCCCATCGGTTCCTTTATCTTTGTCGGCCCCACGGGCGTGGGCAAGACCGACCTCTCCAAGGCGCTCGCCGAGAGCATGTTCGGGGATGAGAAGATGCTCGTCCGTCTCGATATGTCGGAGTACATGGAGAAGAACAGTGTCTCCAAACTCATCGGCGCGCCGCCCGGCTATGTCGGGTACGACGACGGGGGCGGGCAGCTCACCGAGCGCATCCGCCGCAATCCCTATTCCGTCATCCTGTTCGACGAGATCGAAAAGGCGCACCCGGACGTGTTCAATCTGCTGCTGCAGATCCTCGACGACGGGCGGCTCACCGACAGCCGTGGTCGGACGGTCTCCTTCAAGAACACCGTCATCATTCTGACGAGCAACGTCGGCTCGCACGAGGTCAAGGAGGCGGCGCCGCTCGGGTTCTATTCGCAGACCGAGGCAAAGGAATACGAGGACATGAAGAGCCGCATCGAGGCGGCGCTGAAAAAGCAGTTCAAGCCGGAGTTCCTCAACCGTCTGGACGATATCATCATCTTCCACAAGCTCACCCGCGAGGACGCGGTGCGCATCTGCGAGAAGATCGTGTCGTCGCTCGCCCGCCGTCTGGAGACGCGCGGCATCACGCTCAAGGTGAGCCGTCGTGCGCTCTCGCTGCTCGTGGACGAGGGCTACAGCGAGGAGTTCGGCGCGCGGCCCTTGAAGCGCGTCGTGCGCCGCCGCATCGAAGACCGCCTCTCCGAGGAGATCCTGCAGGGGCGCGTTTCGGCGGGCGCCTCCGTCGTCGTCGACGAACAGGACGGCGAGCTGACCATAGCCGAAGAATAGCGCGTTCGGACAAAATCGCGCTTCATAAAAAACACGGAGCGGTGCGCCGCTCCGTGTTTTTGTCATTTTTTCTTCTTTTTGACCAGCACTTCATAGGGTTTGATGAGGCCTTTTTTGATGAGCGCCTCGTCCGTCTGGTACTTCATGTGATAGTCCATCGGGATGCATCCCGTGACGGTGATGGAGAACTTCGCGGCGAGATCCGAAAGCAGCTCCTTCGCGTACTTCACCATGCGCTTGCTCGTGATGCGGATCTTCATGGGCGTCTCGAGATAGGTCTTTCTGTCCGAGACGTCCTCAAAGCGGTACTTGCTGTCCTCATACTGCGCAGGATCGAGCGCAAGGTAAAGGGTGAGCGTCTTGCCGCCCACGTTGAGCTTTGCGATGCGCTCGGCGTGATAGCGGAAATTCTCGCAGTGACGGCTCAGGCGCGCCTTGACGCCGGCAAGCTCGGAGAACGCATTCTTGATGTCGTTGTAGAAATCCTGCATCTTCTCGTCCTGGATGAGCCGGGATTTGAAGGAGCGGCGGTAGCGCGTGACATATTCGTATCCCGCCGGCGGCTGCGCGCCGTCAGGCAGTGCCGCAGGCGGCTCTTCGGCAGCCTCTTCGGGCAGGTCGGGATTTTCTTCCGTTTCCGCCTGCGCCTGTTCGAACGCCCGGATCTCGCGTTCCTGTTCCTCCAGCCAGCGGCGCTCGGCGCGTGCGCAGGGCTGCGGTTCCATGCGCTCGCAGCGTGCGCAGAACGTAAAGGAGCCGCACAGGTCATAGCCTGCCGCTTCGCTTGCGATCCATTTGTCGACGTCCAGTTCCCGCTGGCGCCGCTCAAAGTCTTCTTCGGTAAACATCCCTTCCCGCCTCCTGTTTTTCTCTATTATAGAATATATTTTTTCAAAAAGCAAGTCCCGCAGCCGTTTTTTTGTGCAGATCCCGAAAAAAATCCCGCCCCGCGGAGAAATTTCTCCTGCGGAACGGGGAAAAATGTGTCTGCGGGTGCGGGTTTTGCATCACCGCAAAAAGGCGCCCATCAGCTCGCAGGCGCGCGGCACGAACAGCGCGGTCGCCTCCGCCGCCCGCTCGTCAAAGACGGCGGCACCGTTTCCCTTTTCCTCGTCGCTGCGGTACATGAGGAAGGGTACGGGATCTGCGGTGTGCGTCTTCAGGGCGATGGGCGTGGGATGGTCGGGCAGAATGAGCATCGCAAACGCCTCGCCCGCTTCCCGCAATCCCTGCGCGACGCGCTGCGCGACCATGTCCACCTGTTCGATGGAGTACACCTTTTTTTCCATGTCGCCGTGGTGGCCGCACTCGTCGGGCGCCTCCATGTGGACGTACACAAAGTCTTTCCCCTCGAGCAGGGCGCGCACGGCGGCGTCCGCCTTGCCCGCAAAGTCGGTGTCCCAGTTGCCCGTTGCGCCGGGGACGTCGATGACGTCCAGCCCCGCCAGAATGCCGATGCCCTTGACGAGGTCGACCGCCGAGATCACCGCGCCGCGCTTGCCGTACAGCTCATAAAAGGGACGCAGGCGGGGTTTTGTCCCCTCGCCCCAGAACCATACCGCGTTGGCGGGGTTCTTCCCTGCCGCCATGCGCGCACGGTTGACGGGGTGATCGCGCAGGATGTCGCAGCTGCGCTTCATCATGGCGAGCAGCGCCTCCCTCGCACTGCCCTTTGGCAGATACCCGGCAACGGGACGGCCGGTGATGTCGTGCGGTGGCGTGAGCGTGTTCCCCGTCGCGCCGCAATGCATCACCAGGCAGTGGCGGTAGGAGATCCCCGCATACAGCGCAAAGGGCGGCCGGATGAGCTGCCGCTGCAATGCTTCGATGAGCTGCGCCGCCTCCGCGGTGGAGATCTCTCCCGCGGAATAGTCGGTCATGCGCCTGTCCTCGAAGCGCTTCTCCCCGGAGAGGGTGACGAGGTTGCAGCGGAAGGTGACGTCCGTATCCGTGAGCGGGATGCCCATGGATGCCGCCTCGAGCGGGGAGCGCCCCGTGTAGAACTGCTTCGGATCATATCCCATGACGGAGAGGTTCGCCACGTCGCTGCCCGGAGAAAACCCTGCGGGGATCGTCTTGACAAGCCCCACGGTACTCTTCGGGGCGAGCTCGTCAAAGAAGGGCGTGGCGGCAAGCTGCATACAGGTGCGGTTTTCGCGGTCGGGGAGCGGATAGCCCGCCATGCCGTCCCCCAGGATGACGACATATTTCATAGTGCTCCTTTACGGCGTGCTCAGATCCCAGTCGATGGGCGCAATGCCGTGCGCGGTGAGGTATGCGTTGGTCTTGGAGAAGTGCCGGCATCCGAAGAAGCCGTTGTATGCCGAGAGCGGCGAGGGGTGTGCGCACTCTAAAACCAGGTGTTTTGTCCCATCGATGAGCGCCTTCTTTCTGCGCGCGTTCCCGCCCCAGAGCAAAAAGACGAGGTGTTCCTTGTTCTTGCTCAAAATCTCGATGACGGCGTCGGTAAACCAGCTCCAGCCGCAGTTGGCGTGCGAGTTCGCCTGATGGGCGCGCACGGTGAGCGCCGTGTTCATGAGCAGCACGCCCTGCCGCGCCCACTTGGTCAGATTGCCTGATTTTACGATGGGGCAGCCCAGGTCGTCGTGCAGCTCCTTCATCATGTTCTCCAGCGAGGGCGGCTTCGGCACGCCGTCCTGCACGGAAAAGCACAGCCCGTGCGCCTGTCCCTCGTTGTGATAGGGATCCTGCCCCAGCAGCACCGCCTTCACGTTCGCGTACGGCGTATAGCGGAAGCAGTTGTAGATGTCGTACATATCGGGGTAGACGGTGTGGCGGCGGTATTCTTCAATGAGAAAGGCGCGGATCTTCTGATAGCGCTCGTCCCTGAACAGGGGCGCAAGCGGCTCCTTCCAGTCTCCCAAATCGATCATAGTTCCTCCAGTACCGCAAGGTAGGCGGCAAGTTCCTTTTTCGCGCCGGGGAGGTCGTGCTCCAAAAAGTTGCCGCACTCCTTTCTTGTGCTGCCCGGCACGCTGTCCATGGCGAGCGCTTGCGGGATGCTCTCTTTGAGCAGGGCAAGTACCTGCGCATAGGAAAGGCGCACGGTCAGCAGGTAGAACCCCGTGCGGCAACCCATCGGCCCGAAGTAGACGATGTTGCCCTTCTCCGGCCCGTTGCGCAGCACCGTCGCCATCAGGTGCTCGACGGTGTGCAGCGCCTTGGGGGTGATGTAGTCGCCCGCGTTCGGCGTCTTGAAGCGCAGATCGAAGGCCGTGATGCCGTTTGCATCCGTCTGCGCGTACAGTCCCTTTTTGAGATTGTCGTGATCTTTCTGAAAGGAGGGGATCTTTTCCATGATATTCCTCAGCCGAGTGCGGCGATGATCTCGCCCATGAACGCCTTTAAGTTGAGCGCCGCGCGGGAAAGGTTTCTTTCGAATTGTTCTGTCGTGCTGCCGTTGCCGTAGATATCGGAGATGGCCTTGACGCAGACGCACGGGACGCCTGCATACTTGCACACCTGCGCAACGGCGGCACCCTCCATGTCGCGGATGTGCGCGCCGAGGCGCAGCAGAAGATCGTGGTCGGCGGGGGAATCGTTGAAGCGATCACCGCTGCCCAGCGCGCGGCGGGGGAAATCGAGCGTGCCGGGCGTGTACAGGGGCAGGAAGTTTTCCGTCTCCCCGTCCAGCGTGCCGATCTCGCCGCCTTCGAGCTGCGTGATATCAAAGTCATACTGCACCGCCCTGTCGATGAGGTAGACTTCGGTAAGTTCCGTCTTGTCGTCCAATCCGCCCGCAACGCCGAAGTTGAGCACAGTATCCGCACCCTTTTCCAGCACCGCGCAGGTGCCGACGGCGGCGTTCACCTTGCCCACGCCGCACACGCACAGGACAATTTTCTTCCCGAACGCCCTTCCCATGTACACGGGTTTTCCGTGGACAGTGAGGATATTTTCAATATCCATTTGGGAAAGCAGAGCCTCTGCCTCTGAATCCAATGCAATGACTGCTCCGATCATATTCGTTCTCCTTTTTTTCGTATTATAACAACTTTTTTCCCGATTTGCAACGGGATCGTATGGATTTTTCCCCGTTCGGCAATAAAAAAGCACAAAAGGAGGAAGTTATGAACCCGTTTGATTTGAAGCCGCAAAAGGCGGACAGGATTTTTACCGAGTGGAAGAAGGTGCTCGTCAGGCCCTACGACAAGCGCACCGTGGATCCCTACACCAGGCTGCGCGTCATTCTCATGTCCGGAACGGAATTTGAATCGGTGCGCTGCTCGCACGCTATCACGCGGCAGTGTCCCAACAACGACGTGCGCCGCCGTCTCGCCTATCTGCGCCGCGGCGAACAGCTCCAGCAAAAGCGCGTCGCATCCTTAAAGCCCGCCGATGAGAGCATCTTAGAGCACACCATCGGCTATGAACAGCTCGCGGTCGACCTCACTGCAAACCTCGCCCTCTCTGAAAAGAACGGCTACGTCAAAAAGCAGCTCGACTTCGCGCTGCTGGAGGACTTCGACCATCTCTACCGCTATGCCGACCTCATGGAGCTGGAAAAGGGCGGCGATCCTGCGCAGCTGGTGGGGGATTATACCGAGATCATGCCCGGTCGTCCCACCGTTGCGGAGTACCGTCACCCGTTCGACGACGTGCGGTTCTATATCAACGGCTATCTCAACGACCTCAAGACCAAGCTCAACATCAATATCATCACCGCTGCCGAGCAGCAGACGATGAACTTCTATATGAAGGTGGGCAATCTGTACGCCTCCCCGCTGGGCAGACAGCTCTTCAACGAGATCGCTATGATCGAGGAACAGCACGTCACGGGGTACGGCTGCCTGAAGGATCCCTCCATGTCCGACTGGGAGCGCCTTCTGATGAACGAGTACACGGAGTGCTACCTCTATTATTCGTGCTATGAGGATGAGACGGACGCGCGCATCAAGAAGATCTGGGAGATGCACTTTGAGGAGGAAGTTGCGCACCTGCACGAGGCGGCGGAGCTTCTGCGCGTCTACGGCGGCAAGGTGTGGCAGCAGGTGCTGCCCGAAGGAGGGGACTTCCCCGAGCTGCTCAAGTTTCGCTCGCAGAAGGAGTATGTGCGCGAAGTGTTGAAGAGCGTGCGCCTGACGGGCGTGGAGGAGGGGTTCGAGGAAGTGAACAGCCTGCCCGATTCCTTCCGCTATTTTTCCTACAATGCGCGCATCCACGGCAGGCCGACCTCGGCGGGTACGCACACGGTCATCGAAAAGGCGATCGAGCATCTCGGGCAGGACTACCGTATTCAGGATAAGGAACACCCCATCCGCGCGCTCTCGGACAGAAAGTGCGACAACCTGAACGTGGGGAGGGTGAAGGGGGCGTAACACGGCTCGCGGATTTTCTCGCGCAAAGGCGCGACAAAACCCTGCGATTTGAGGGAAAACACCGAAGGGGCTGCGCATTTGGCGCGGCTCCTTTTCAAGTTCACGCAAATCTTTTTGCAAAGGCAAAAATCTTTGCCGTGAGGTTTAGGGAAAACGCCGCCGCGCACGCGCTTCGCACTGACTGCGGCTCGTTTTCCCTCTTGACGCGAATTTCAGGGCTTACAATTTTAGCTCGCGTCAATTCACCCTTTCCCCATAAGCGCAGGTATGCGCAAATAGGGGGAGAAAAGGCATAACGCAGTGACGCCTTTTCTCACGTCATCATAACACTCGCAAAAAGATTTGCTTGCAAAGATTTTTGCGAGAGAGGAGCGGCAGGCGGAAAAGGTGAGAAATTCGGCTTGTCGGATTTTTCAAAAACTTTGCCTTGCCGCGACGAACTCCCTCAGGCGCTTTGCGCCAGCTCCCTCGGAGAGGGAGCCTTGCTGTTGCCTCCCTCATAGAGGGAGGTGCCCCGTAGGGGCGGAAGGAGTTGCTATAAAATGAGATACCGCAGCATTTCGCAAAAAGATTTGCGCAGCAAAGATTTTTGCGAAGACGGGGCGGCAGGCGGGAAAAGTGAGAAATTCGGCTTGCCGGATTTCTCAAGAACCTTGCCTTGCCGCGACG
>CALVWN010000077.1 GCA_944367415.1 uncultured Clostridia bacterium
AAAGATGGTATCAAACGCCAGCGTGGATTTTCCGCTGCCCGAAAGGCCCGTGAACACGGTGAGCGTGTTGCGCGGGATATGCACGTCTACGTTCTTTAAGTTGTTTTCCTTGGCGCCTTTGACAAAAATTTCTTCTTTCATACCCTGCCGATCGTCGTCTCCGATTGCGCGCGCAGCAGCAGCCCCGCGATGTGGGCGACCGCCGCGTCGATCTGTTTCCAATTTGCCCCGCCGTAGCGGATCTCGCGGGCGCGGGCGACGGTCGCACGCGACACCGCAAGCACCGCATACACCCCCCTCTCCTGCGCCGAACGGCACTGTTCGAGGTTGTCATCGATGAGAATGTCGATGGCGTGCTCCGCGCAGTACACCCCCTTGTCGGGCACGTCGGCGACGAGCGCGTCATAGGGGATGCGCCGCTTTTCCAGCCAGTCGCGGGAGACCTTTTCGGGGTTGCCGAACCACGACGGCAGGCGGGAGGTGAGGACGATCACCTCGATGCCCGCTTCCCGCCAGCGGCCGAGCACCTCCCCCGCGCCCTTGCGCGCGGGCGCGTCGGTGAACGCCGTGATGCCCCCGTCATGGATAAAGGCGAGCACGTCGTCGAGCGTCCAGTCATAGACGTCGACAAAGGCGTGCGCATCCGCATTGACGAGCGTGAAGGGCAGTCCCTTGCGGCGGATATACTCCCCCGCATACCGTACACGATCCAGAACATTCAACGTATCATCGATATCGACGGCGATCCTCATAGTTTCCTCCGTTTGTATTCTACTTCCGCATCCGCTTTCTGAGTTCGTTGATGGTCTCGCGGATCTCGATGGCGCGCTCAAAGTCGAGCTGCGCCGACGCCACCTTCATGAGCGCCTTGAGTTTTTCGATCTCCTCGGGAATATCCTTTGCCTTGACCTCGGACGCGCGCTTCGCCTTCGAGGTGATGCCGATGGTATCGGCGACCTTCTTGACGATGGTCTTGGGCACGATGCCGTGCTCCTCGTTGTACTGCTGCTGCACCTTGCGGCGGCGGTTGGTCTCGTCGATGGCGCGCTGCATACTGCCCGTCATCTCGTCCGCGTACATGATGACCCGCCCCTCGGCGTTGCGCGCGGCGCGCCCGATGGTCTGCACGAGCGAAGTCTCGCTGCGCAAAAAGCCTTCCTTGTCCGCGTCGAGGATGGCGACCAGCTCCACTTCGGGGAGGTCGAGCCCCTCGCGCAGCAGGTTGATGCCGCAGAGCACGTCGAACTCCCCCGAGCGCAGTCCGCCGATGATGTCGATGCGCTCCAGCGCGTCGATGTCCGAGTGCATATAGCGCACCTTGACGCCGTTCTCTTTCAGGTAATCGGTCAGGTTTTCCGCCATACGTTTGGTCAGAGTCGTGACCAGAACCCGTCCGTGCTTTTCGACGACCTTGTGTACTTCGGAGAGAAGATCGTCGATCTGCCCCTTCGTCGGCTTGACCGTGACGGGGGGATCGAGCAGTCCCGTCGGGCGGATGAGCTGTTCGACGATCTGTCCCGCCTGTTCGAGTTCGTAGGGCGCGGGCGTCGCCGAGACGCAGATCATCTGCGGCACGCGGGCGTCGAACTCCTCGAAGGTGAGCGGGCGGTTGTCGTACGCCGACTTCATGCGGAAGCCGTATTCGACGAGGTTGATCTTGCGCGCGAGGTCGCCGTTGTACATGGCGCGGATCTGCGGAATGGTCATGTGGCTCTCGTCGATAAAGACGAGAAAGTTGTCGGGGAAGTAGTCGAGCAGCGTAAAGGAGGGCTGCCCGGGCTGCCGCCCGTCAAAGTAGCGCGAATAGTTCTCCACACCCGAGCAGTACCCGATCTCGCGGAGCATTTCAAGGTCGTGCTCGGTGCGTTGCTGCAAACGCTGCGCCTCCAGAAGTTTGCCCGCGTCCTCGAACGCCTTGACCTCCCCTTTCAAGTCCTCCTCGATCATGGCAAGTGCGGATCGCAGTTTCTCCGTTCCCACGGCGTAGTGGCTGGCGGGGAAGATGACGGCGTGCTTCAAAGAGGAGACGACCTTGCCCGTCACGACGTCCACTTCGCCGAGCGCGTCGATCTCGTCGCCGAAAAATTCCACGCGGACGGCGACTTCCGAATTGGACGCGGGGAAGATCTCCACGACGTCGCCGCGCACGCGGAAGGTGGAGCGCTTGAAATCCATATCGTTGCGCGAATACTGGATGCCGACGAGGCGGGTGAGCAGCTCGTCGCGCGACATCTGCTGCCCCGGGCGCAGCGAAATGCCGAGGCGGAAGAACTCCTCGGGCGCGCCGAGACCGTAGATACAGGATACCGAGGAGACGACGATGACGTCGTCGCGCTCGCCCAGAGAACAGGTCGCCGCGTTGCGCAGCTTGTCGATCTCGTCGTTGGTCGCGGAGTCCTTCTCGATATATGTATCTGTCGAAGGGATATAGCTCTCCGGCTGATAGTAGTCGTAATAGGAGACGAAATACTCCACGCGGTTCTCGGGAAAGAAGGCGCGGAATTCGTTGCACAGCTGCGCCGCGAGCGTCTTGTTGTGCGCAATGACGAGCGCGGGCCGCCCGACGTTCCGGATGACGTTTGCCATCGTGAACGTCTTGCCGCTGCCCGTGACTCCCACCAGCACCTGCGTGCGGATGCCGTCCAGCACGCCCTCGGTGAGCTTGGCGATCGCCTGCGGCTGATCGCCCGTCGGCGCAAACGGCGCATGAAGTTTGAAATCGTGATGCTCCATAAAACACCTTGTTCACATCTTTCTTTTTGAACTGACAAAAAGAAAGCTCGTGAGGGGAAAGAAAACCCAATGTTCGCCGAAGGCTCTGCATTTGGTTTTCCTCGGCGGCGCTACTTTCGCAACATTCATAGCCCGCGCCGCCTCACCTTTCCGCAAAAGCTGCGTGAGCAGCAAATAGGGGGAGAAAAGGCATAACGCAGTGACGCCTTTTCTCACGTCATTATAACGCTCGCAAAAAGATTTGCGCAGCAAAGATTTTTGCGAAACAACTCCCTCAGTCACTTCGTGACAGCTCCCTCGGAGAGGGAGCCTTTCTGTGTCTCGCCGCGAGAGGAGAGGGCGCCGTCCTGCCCGCCCTTGCCGCGACGAGGGGAGGGAGCCTTTCTGCTTTCAGAGAAAACGCAAACAAAAGTTCATAAATATCATACCGCAAACGCGGGCGGCTGTCAACTCTATGCAACGAGGAGCTTGAGCAAAATTCCGATGAGGGCGGAGGCAAGCCCGCAGAGCGCGGCGACGGCGAGGCGGAGCATGAGCCGTCGGCGGTCGTTGTGCGCGCTGCGCTCGAAACACTTCCCCTTTTGCCGCAGTTCGACGACGTACGTCTTTTCCCCCTTGCGGTCGGTGGAGATCACGTCGAAATACCCGTCCTGCGCGAGCGAAAAGAGCGTCTTCTCCAGCCCGTCCACATCGCACTTGCCCTTGAGCAGCGTCAGCACCTCGTCGGGCGAAGCGAGAAAACGCGCCTTCCCCGCCGAGAGCGTGAGAAGCGCGCGCATCACGTCATTTTCCCTTCTGTCCAGCGTCGCGTTCCACATAGTCACCCCGTGACGAGCAGCGCGGCGAGCACAACGAGCGCGCCGCCCGCAAGGGCGCCCAGAAAAGCAGAGAGCGCCGTACGCCGCAGGCGAAGACGCTCCCCGCGCGCCCGTTCGCGCGCCTGCAGGGCGTATGCCCTGCCCGCAGGCAGCACGCACACGCAGTATGTTCCGCCCTCCGCGTAGCGTACGTCCACGCAGCGGCAGTCCGCAAGGCAGGCAAGCGTCTCGCCGACCTCCTCGTCGGTCAGTTCGGCGGAGAGTTCCCCCGCGTCAAAGATATGGTAGCCGCCGCCCGGACACAGCGTTTCCAGCCGTTCGAGCAGCGCGCCCGTCCGTTCGTCCAACGTCGTCACGCGCACAGTATGCGCAGCGCGCGCCGAACGATACCGCCTTACTTGTTGAAATTATCCTTTAAGGACACGATCTCGGAGAGGCACAGCTTCCCCGCGTCGCGGCACACCTTGTAGTAGCCCGTGCGCATGAGCTGGAACGCCGTTCCCTCCGCCGCTTCGGCAAGATAGGGCTCCGCCTTGGCGGAAAAGACGTGTTCGCTGTCGAGATTCATGCGTTCGGAGAAATCCTGCCCCGGGTAGTCGGCGTCCTTTAAGAGATGGTCGTACTGCCGGAGCACGGCGTCCTCGCAGGTGTCGGCGTTCACCCAGTGCAGCACCCCCTTCGCCTTGACGCCGCTCGTGTCGTTTCCGCTGCGGCTCTCGGGGAGATAGGTACACAAGATCTCGGTGACGTTGCCGTCATTGTCGCGCACCGCCTCGTCGCAGCGCACGATGTAGGCGTTCTTGAGCCGCGCGACGCCGCCGATCTTCAGGCGGTGGTACTTGGGGGGCGGGTCGAGCGAGAAGTCGCCGCGCTCGATATAGAGGTGCTTGCCGAACGCGACCTTGCGCGTGCCCGCCGCGGGGTCGAGCTGGTTGATCTCGAAATCCACCTCTTCGCTGCCCTCGTAGTTGGTGATGGTGAGCTTCAGGGGGTCGACGACCGCCATCGCGCGGGGGGCGCGTGCATTGAGATATTCGCGCACGACCGCCTCGAAATAGGTGATGTCGCACTCCGACTGCGCCTTGGCGACACCCGCGCGTTCGCAGAAATCGCGCACTGCCGCCGCGGGGATGCCGCGGTTGCGAAGCCCCGCGAGCGTGGGCATTCTGGGATCGTCCCAGCCGTGCACCGAGCCGTCCTCGACGAGCTTTTTGAGGTAGCGCTTGCTCATGACGAGATTGGTCATGTTGAGCCGCGCGAATTCGATCTGGCGGGGCTTGGGATCGAAGCCGAGGGAGATACCCACCCAGTCATAGAGCGGACGGTGATCCTCGAACTCGAGCGTGCAGAGGGAGTGCGTGACTCCCTGCAGATAGTCGCAGATGGGGTGCGCGTAGTCGTACATGGGGTAGATGCACCACTTGTCCCCCGTCCTGTGGTGGGTGGCGCGCAGGATGCGGTAGATGACGGGGTCGCGCAGGTTGACGTTGGGGGATGCCATGTCGATCTTGGCGCGCAGGCACTTCTCCCCGTCCGCATACTTTCCCGCGCGCATCTCGCGGAAGAGGCGCAGGTTCTCCTCGGGCGTACGGTTCCTGTACGGGCTGTCCTTCCCCGGCTCCGTCAGGGTGCCGCGCGTCGCCTTGATCTCCTCGGCGGAGAGGTCGCACACGAACGCCTTGCCCTCAAGGATGAGCCGCTCGGCATATTCATAGATGGTGTCAAAAAAGTCGGAGGCGTACACCTCCTTCGCCCAGTGATAGCCCAGCCAGGCGATGTCGCGCTTGATGGCGTCCACGAACTCCGTCTTTTCCTTGCTGGGGTTGGTATCGTCGTAAAAGAGGTTGCACTTGCCGCCGTATTTTTCGGCGATGCCGAAATTGACGTACATGCTCTTGGCGTGGCCGATGTGCAGATACCCGTTGGGTTCGGGGGGAAAGCGCGTCTGAACCGCCTTGATCCTGCCCGACGCGAGATCCTCTTCGATGATCTGTTCGATAAAGTTGCTAGCCTCCGCCATAACCGTTCTCCTGTCCGTTTGATCTTTTGTCTGGTTCCGTAACGATTATACCACATTTTCGCGAAAAATGATACCGTTTCGGGGCACATTCAGAAAAAATATGGCAAAACGCACGCGCGCCGCGCGCACGGGAAAAAACGTCGATCGTTTCGCTTGCCAAGCGCGGCGGAATGGAGTATAATGTTTTGGAATCATTTGAAGAGGATCACGGAAATGGCAAAGAAAACCGTCACGATGGACAAGCTGGTCGCGCTGTGCAAGGCGCGCGGCATCATCTTCCCCGGCAGCGAGATCTACGGGGGCATGGGCAACACCTGGGACTACGGCCCCGTGGGTGTGGAAGTCAAAAACAACTTGAAGCGCGCATGGTGGAAGCGCTTCGTGCAGGAGAGCGACAACTCCTACGGCGTGGACGCCGCCATTCTCATGAATGCGCGCGTCTGGGAGGCGAGCGGACACACGGCGTCCTTCTCCGATCCCAAGATGGACTGCAGAAACTGCAAATCCCGTCACCGCGCGGACAACCTCATCGAGGCGCACTCCAAGGGCAAGGTCAATCCCGACCTCATGACCAACGAGGAGATGGAGGCGTACATCAACGAGCACCACGTCTGCTGCCCCATCTGCGGCAAATGCGACTGGACGCCCATCCGCACCTTCAACCTCATGTTCGAGACCAGCCGCGGCGTCACCGACGAGAGCCAGAACAAGATCTATCTGCGCCCCGAGACGGCGCAGGGCGAGTTCGTCAACTTCCTCAACGTGCAGCGCACGACGCGCGCGAAGATCCCTTTCGGCATCGCGCAGATCGGCAAGGCGTTCCGCAACGAGATCACGCCCGGCAACTTCATCTTCCGCACCATCGAGTTTGAACAGATGGAGCACCAGTGGTTCTGCAAGGAGGGCACGGACAGCGAATACTATGCCGAGTTCAAGAAGAAGGCATGGCAGTTCCTGCTCGACCTCGGCTTCAAGGAGGAGCATCTCCGCTACCACGACCACGACAAGCTCGCCCACTACGCGAAGGAGGCGTGCGACATCCAGTACGAGTTCCCGATGGGCTGGAACGAGCTGAACGGCATCCACAACCGCACCGACTACGACCTCTCCCGCCATCAGGAATATTCGGGCAAGTCGCTCTCCTACATCGACCCCGTCACGGGCGAGAAGTACATCCCCTACGTCATCGAATACTCCATCGGCGCAGACCGCCTGATGCTCGCCGTCCTCTCCGAGGCATACGACGAGGAGACGCTCGAGAACGGCGAAGTGCGCACGGTGCTGCACTTCCATCCCGCCATCGCGGCATATAAAGCAGCGGTGCTGCCCCTGCAGAAAAACCTCGCGGAGCCGGCAAAGGAGCTGCTCGCAAAGCTCAAGAAGCACTTCCCCGTCACCTACGACGAGGCGGGCTCCATCGGCAAGCGCTACCGCAGACAGGACGAGATCGGAACGCCCTACTGCCTCACCGTCGACTTCACGATGCTCGAGGACGGCACCGTGACGGTGCGCGACCGCGACACGATGGAGCAGGTACGCATGACCGCAGACGAGGCGATCGCCTTCCTCACCGAAAAGTGCAGCTTCTGAACATTTCCCCCTCCGCAAGGAGGGGGTTTTCGTTGACTCTCTGAACAATGTCATAATATTTTATGACATTTTTGAAAATCGTTTGCCTTTTTCGGACGAGTACGCTATAATGAGGGCAAATACGCCCTTCGGAGTGTTTTTTATGTCTATGTACGAGGCATTTCTCATCGCCTACATTGTGGTCGCCGCGGTTGCCTTTGTCGCATACATTCCGCGGCTCGTCGGATTTTTCTATGCCTTTCGGAAGCCCCCCTACCGCCCCGCGAAGGAGAAGCGCAAGATCGGCATCATCGTGCCCGCGCGCAACGAGAGCAAGGTCATCGGCGATCTGCTCACCTCCATCGGGCGGCAGGACTACGACGGGGAATTTGCGGTCAGCGTCATCGTCAAGGACGCGGACGACCCGACCATCGCGCTCGCGCAGGCGGTGGGCGCGAAGGTATACGTCGTGCCCGATCAGACGTGCAAGGGAGACGCTCTGGACGGATTTTTCAAGGCGCTCCCGCCCGAGGAATTCAAGACCTACGACGCCTTTGTCATCGTGGATGCGGACGGCGTGCTCTCCCCCTCCTATGTGCGCGAACTCAACAACGCGCTCGAGCACGACTACGACATCTATCTCACGCGCAAGTACATGAAGAACGGGCTGGGCGACCGAACCAAGCGCACCGTCTTTTCCAACAATTCGGCGCTCACCTGGGCGATGCTCGACGATCTGGGCAACCGCTACCGCACGGCGAAGGATATCCCGCTCACCATGTGCGGACAGGGCATGATGCTGCGCCGCTCCCTCATCGAGAAGCTGGGCGGCTGGCCCTACCGCACGCTCACCGAGGACTACGAGCTGCGCCTGGACAGCGTGCTCAAGGGCTTCAAATCGATGTACTGGCCGTACGCCGTGCTGTACACCGAGGAGGCGCCCGGCCACCGCGACAACTACAACCGCCGGATGCGCTGGCTGATGGGGTATATGCAGTGCGACGAAAAATACAAGGGGCAGATCAAGGCGCAGGCGAAGGCGCGCGGCAAGATGACCAAGGCGGAGCTCGACTGCCTGTACGGCGTCTACCCGCTCGCGCTGTTCGCCGCCATCTCCATCGTTACCGTCATCGCGGGCATCGTCCTCTCCGTCTTCTATGCCTTTGCGGGGGCGGGAAGGCTCATGCTCGACAGCATCTTCTTCCTCATCGTCGTGCCCTTCGGCGTGCTGTACATTCTGCTGCTGCTCTACAACATCCTCGCGATGTGGGCGAGCAAGGAGGCGTTCGCCGTCCTCTCCAAGGGAGAAAAGGCGGCGACGCTGCTCATCTCCCCCTTCTATATCATGGAGTACATCCCCATCTATATCGTCGGATTTTACCGCCTCAAGAAAAAGGCGCTCACCTGGGAGGCAAGCGAACGGCAGAGCTACGACGACGCCGCGAAAAACGCCGAGACCGCCTACGAACGGACGGAGGCGGCCGAGACGGAGCGCGAACAGGAGAAATAACAAAAACACCCGGGCAGCCGGGTGTTTTTTCATGAGCGGTTTCTGCGGCGGTCGGGAAGATAGACGACGGGCTGTTTGTACACCGCCTCGTAACATTCCCGCCACGCCTGTTCGGCGGCCGTCCGGAGCGCCTCGATGCGCGCGCCGCGCGCAAGCGCCGCGTCGGGATACACGGCGGGCAGGATATGTACTACGACGCGCCGCATATGCCCGTACCGGTCGCGGCGGAAGGTGAAAAAGACGGGCAGCACGGGAACGTTGTATTTGACGGCGTAGTAGAAGGCCCCCTCCTTCATGGGGCGGGGCTTGGGGTAATTGACCCACATCGCCTGCTCGGGATAGAAATGCACGATCTTGCCCTCTTTGAGCCGCGCCTCCATCTCCTGCATGAGCTTTTTCATCGCCGCGAGATTGGGGCTGAACGGCCACATCCCGGCGTGCCGCATGAACCACCCGCCGACGCCCGTCTTGTTGTTCCGGGGCGCCATCGTGTAAAAGCCGCGGAACTGCCCGATCGCCGCGCGCGCGAAGAGGGTGTCCATATAGGAGACGTGATTGGTGACGCAGATCGCGCCCTGCTTTCCGAGCGCGCGCAAATTCCTGCGCCCCACGACGCGCAGCCCGTAGGCGATCTTCAGAAAGGCGGGGGCGATCGCCCACAGCCCGCAGCGGATAAAGCCCGTGCAGAAGGCGTCCCACCCCTTCTGCCGATAGGCAAAACTGCCGTCCGGGATGGTGTACGACCCGAACGGGATATAGTCAAAGTCGAAGCGGCGGTACTCCTCCAGCACCCGCTGGATCCCGTCGATCTTCTCACGTTTGGTGCGTTTCTTTGCCGCGTTCATGTCCTTATTGTAACGGATTTCGCGCGTTCTGTCAACCGATTGCAAACAATTTTACAACGTTGAAAGCGTGAACAACGGCGCCGCCCGCGCCGGACGGCGCGGGCGGCGCTCCCTCACTGCGCGCCGTGTGCGGGCGCGGGAGAGGCGTACAGATCGAACTCCTCGTCGAGGTCGAAGTTGTCATCCTCGTCGAAGGCGGCGAGTTTGGAGACGGAGACTTCGTAGGCGGTCATGGTGACCTGTTCGGTCTCCGAGAGGCGCTTGACGTATTCGCGGCTCTGGATGCGCCCCGAGAGCGCCACCCGATCCCCCACCTTGAGATTTTGCACGAAGCGCGCGTTTCTGCCCCACGCGATGCAGGGGATGTAGTCCGACTTGTTGTAGGCGCGATTGACGGCGAGCAGAAGATCGGCGATCTCGCGGTTGAAGGGCGTCGTGCGGTAGACGGGCGGCTTGCAGATGTACCCCGACAGCACGATGGAGTTGGGGTTTGCCGCGGGCGCCGCATCGAGCAGCTCGCGCACGAACACGGTGAGCATGAGCCGCGACCTGCCGCCCTCGAGCTTGTTATAGCTGCGGAACTGCCCGACGGCGCACAGCGTCGCCCCGACCTTTAAGTCGTGCCCCTCGATGAGGCGCTCGGAGACGGTGACGGGCAGCACGTCCGCCTGGCCCGAGAGCCGCATGACGCGGACGAAAAATTCATAGAATCCCTCGCCGTACACTTCGTGGGAAAAGGTCGCCTCGGAGACGATCTCCCCCATCAGAAATACCCTGTTGTTCTTTTCCGTTGCGTGATCCATAGATACCTCCAAGTATTTCGGTTTGCGTTTCAATGCGCCGTCTGCAAGATCTGCCTGCCCGTGGCGTCGATGGTGTAGTTCTCATAGTAGAGAAGCTCGCCGATCGGAACGAATTCGTACCCCTTGGCGCGGAGGGCGTCGATGACGGCGGGCAGCGCCTCGGCGGTGTGCAGCCCGTTGTTGTGGCAGAGGATGATGGAGCCTGCCGACGTGCGCGAGGTGATGCGGCCGACGATCTCCGTCGCCGAAAGATCCTTCCAGTCGAGGGAATCGACATCCCATTGCACGGGCATGAGCCCCATGTCGCGGCAGGTGTCGATGAGCAGGTCGTCGTAGTCGCCGTAGGGCGGGCGGAAGAGGGTGACGGGCGCGCCCGTGACCGCCGCGATCGCCGCGGAGGAGGAGGACAGCTCGGCGCGGATCTCCGCCTCCGAGAGGCGCGACATATAGGAGTGCGTCGCGCTGTGCGTTCCCACTTCATGCCCGGCGTCGGCGATCTTTTTGAGATAGTCGGGGTGTTCCTCCGCCCAGAACTGCACGCAGAAGAAGGTGGCGCGCACGCCCGACGCGCCGAGTGCCGCGAGGATGGCGTCGGTATGCTCCGTTCCCCACGCGCAGTCGAAGGAGATGGCGATCTTGTTGTCGGAACGCTCCACGCAGTAGACGGGCAGAGAGCGCGCGCCGCTCGTCCACACCTGCGCGGCGTCCGTCGCATAGGCGACGCCGCAGCCGAGCACGAGTGCGCCGCAAAGCAGCAGCGCCGTGAGCAGCGTCCTGAGCCGGATGGTCACAAATCGCATTGCACAACACCTGTATGATAAAATTTTTCCGCGCGCGAACGCGGGGAGATCTGCACGAACGGCGTCGTATTTTGTCAAAAACGTCTGCCCCGTACACACCGTCCGCCCTCTTACTGTATGCACCCCGATGTCCGCATATGCAAAAAACGCCCGCGCGGCAATTTCTGCCGCGCGGGCGAACCGCGTTCATACGCTTGTCTTTTCGGGGAGGATGCGGTATAATGACTGCGGAGGAAACCATATGACACAGAGAGAACGCATGGAACGGGGCCTGCTTTACGACCCGAACGACAGGGAGATCCTGCGCGCGCAGACCGAGTGCGCCGCGCTGCTCAGGCAATACAACGCGCTCGGACAGGGCGACGAGGCGCGCATGGCGCAGCTGCTCAAAGAGATGTTCGCGGAAGCGGGCGAGGGCTGCTATCTCCAGCCGCCCCTGTATGCGAATTGGGCGGGCAAGAACGTCTTTCTCGGCAGCAAGGTGTATGCCAACTTCTGTCTCACGCTCGTGGACGACGCCCCCATCCGGATCGGCGACAACACCATGATCGGCCCCAACGTGACCATCACGACGGCAACGCACCCCATCCGCCCCGACCTGCGCGAAAAGGGCATCCAGTACAACCGCGAGGTGCATATCGGCAGAAACGTGTGGCTGGGCGCGGGCGTGACCGTCCTGCCCGGCGTGACGATCGGCGACAACAGCGTGATCGGCGCGGGCGCGCTGGTATCGCGCGATATTCCCGCGAACGTCGTCGCCGTCGGCGTGCCATGCCGGGTGCTTCGCCCCATCTCCGAGCACGACCGCCTCTTTTACGACCACGACAAACCCATCGATCTGTAACAAAAAAAGACGCCGTCCGGCGTCTTTTTTGCCTCTTTCATTGCCCCGCACCGGGGCGGTTTTCCACGCTCGTCGCGGTGACGGCCTACACCGCCGCCGCGCCCGCGCGCCGCAGCACCGCGGCGAGTTCGTCCACCGTCGCGCCCGTCGTGTAGGTGTCGTCCACGATGACGACGCGCTTGCCGCGCACCGCCTTGCGGTCGGTGACCGCAAAGCAGCCCTCGAGGTTCTTTTCGCGCTCGCGGCGGGTGAGCGACTTCTGCGGCGCCGTCTCGCGCCGCTTTTCGACGGCGCAGACGAGGGGGATCTTGCTCTGTTCGGACAGCTCCTGCGCGAGGGCGAGCGCCTGGTCGTACCCGCGCCTGCGCTTCGCGCGCGCCGTCATGGGAACGGGCACCAGCGCGTCCGCACCCGGAAAGGCGCGCAGCAGGGGCGCCATCTCCTCCGCGAGCGTGCGGGCGAGGTACTTCTCCCCGCGCTTGAAGCGCCAGATAAGCCGCCGCGCCTCCCCCTCATGGACAAAGCGCGAACGCACCATGTCCGCAACGGGGCGGCGCTGCTTGCAGGCGGCGCAGACGCCCGGTTCCCCCACCCGCCTGCCGCAGACGGGACAGCCGAGGGAGATGACGGGAAGCGCCGCGCGGCACGCCGCGCAGATGCGCTCGCCGCCGAACACCTCTCTGCCGCAGATGTCGCAGGTGAAATTGTGCCCGCGCCCGTACGCGCGCAGCCATGCCGCGACGCGGGAGAACCACTTCACCTGCGTCCTCCCGGATAAGACGCGGCGGGCGCGATCGCGCCCGCCGCAAACCGACCGCACCGCGTGCGATCAGAAATCGTCTTCCTCTTTGTCGTCGTCATCGTCATCATCGTCATCGTCGCCGAGCGGGGAATAGATCTCGTCGCCCGTGACATAGTCGAAGTCGTCCTCGTCGTCCGAATCGGCGTACTCGTCCTCCTCCGGCTCCTCTTCCTGCGCCTCTTTCTGCAGCTCTTCCGCGAGCGCCTCGTCCAGTTCGCCCATCTCCTGATCGAGATCGGCGTCCGTGTCGTCGTCGAGGTATTCGCGCCATTCGTCGTCCTCGTCGGGATCCGGCTCCTCCGCCTCGTACTCCGCCTTCTTGCGGCACTCCTCGCACATTTTTTCCCCGGGACGCATCATGTTTTCCCCGCAGACGGGGCAAAGTTCGGTCGCGGCGTCCTCCTCCGTCTCGTCGATATCGTCGGACGTGGCAAGCCCCTTCATCTCCTTGAGACAGACGTCGCAGTATTCCTGCTTCTCCGCGTCGATATAGTTCAGCTCGCAGCGCGGACACTTGATGTAACGAACCATGTTCCCTCCTTTCGTATCGTCGGCACTTCCGACGCTCAGGCTAATAAATTATATTCGTATTTCATTTTTTTGTAAATCGTTTTTTCGTACGTTTCCGAAAAATTCTCACAAAATTAAAAATTTTTACCGTCATACGGGGGAACCGCCGCCCCGATGCAGCTTGACGACGGGCGGCGCCGCCTCTCCCGCACACGCAAACCCGTCATAGCGCGCGACGGGACGGAAGCCGAACTTCTCGTAGAGATGCAGCGCGCCGGGGTTGTCGGCAAGACATTCGAGCACCGCCTCGCGCGATGAGCGCGCGAGCGCCGCACGCAGCAGCGCCGACGCGACGCCCCTGCCGCGGAAGGCGGGCGCGACGCTCACGCAGAGGATGTACAGACACCCCCGTTCACCCGCGGCGGCGGGGAGAAAGTACCCGTCCTCCGCCTCCTGCGCGTGGGGCGGGAGCGGTTTGCCCATCTCCGCGAACAGTGCGGCGAGCGTGCCGCGCTGCCAGACGCTGCGCTCGTACGCCGCCAGGACGCCCGCGACAACGCCGTCCTCGACGGCGGCGAGCAGGTGTTCGCGCGCGAACATCCCGTCCCGAACGTCGGCAAGGCGCACGAACGCCTCCGCGGCGTTCTCCGCGCTGCCGAATGCGGCGGGATAGATATAGGGATCGGTCAGATAGAGGATGCGCCCCGCCTCCGACAATTCGTCGCGCGAGAGCGCTCTCCCGTCCGCAATGAGCATGGCTGCCTCCGAAAGTTTGCAATATTATACCATGCCCGCCCCGTCCTGTAAAGCGTTCTTCCATGAAAAAACGCCCCGCAAGGGAGCGTTTTTGTATCTTTTATTTCTGCGTGCCGTCCGCACCGTCGGGTGCGCTCTGCGCATCGCCCTCTGCGGGCGCCTCGGCGGGCGCCTCCGCGGGCGTCTCGCCCTCTGCGGGAGCTTCCGCAGGTGCTTCGACAGGAGCTTCCGCGGGTGCTTCGGCGGTCTCGGGCGCAGCCTCTGCCGCCCCTTCGACCATCGCCTCCGCTTCCTCGGCGGGCGCGTCCGCCGCCTCCTCCTGCTGTGCGGGCGTGAGCGTCTCCTTGACGCTCTCCGCCTGCGTGTAGACGTCGACGTCTCTGTCGTCCGTCGTGTCGACCGCCATGCGTTCCTCGGCGGGTGCGTTCGTCTTCTTTTTCCCGGCGCGGACGATGAAGAACACCGCAAGCCCTGCGCCGATGACGACGATGCCGATGCCGACGCCGATGAGCGCCCATGCCCATGCGGGAAGCCCCTCTTCCGCCGTCTCCTCGGTGTAACGCTCGAGCGCGTTCTGCCAATACTCGGCGTACGTCTCCTCATCCGATTCGGTCATGACGCCCAGAAGGCGGGTGAAGCAGGAGAGCTGCGCCGTCGTCAGATAGTCGTCGCCGAGCGCCGCCTTGGCGTCCTCGCTCGTGCCCTCCGTGAATGCCTTGAACGCCGCCTGCTCGTCCTCGCTGTAGAGGTAGGTGCTGCGCTTGCCGTAGTCCTCCGCCTCGGCGATGTTGTCGTAGAACTGCTGCGTCTCGCCCGTGTAGAAGAAGTAGCGCAGCGCCGAGGAGAGCTTGGTGTCGCCGTCGTCTGTGAGCGTCTGCAGATACCCCTCGTCGCCCGTCATCTCCTCGTACAGCTCGTTGAACGCCTGCAGCTCGGCATTGTTCATGAGTCCGTTCTCGCCGTTCAGGTTGACCGTCCAGAGATAGGTGTACGCCGTCTCGCTGAACGTCTCGGCGTTGGCGTAGAACAGCACGCCGTCGAGCACTTCGTAGTTGTACCAGCCGGAGACGTGCTGCACGTCGAGCACGCGCACCGCCTTGTAGGCGGAGTAGTCCTCCCCGGCGGGGGTCAGCGTGCGGTAGTTCTCCAGCGTGCCGTTGTAGACGGCGCGTTCGACGGAAAGTCCGTTGTCCGTCGACACCGTATAATAGACGTAGTCGTATGTCTCGTCCGAAGCAGCATCCAGCGCGATGAGCGTGGCGTCCGTCGCGCCCGTCGCGATGCGCAGGCTGGTGGGATCGCTCTCGGAGCCGATGCGCGCCTTCGTGCCCTGCCCGTCGTTGACGACGTCCACGCGGCGGATCTCGCCCGCGTCGTTGACATAGAGATAGTGATGTCTGCCGCTTCCCTCGTCCGAGGTGAAGTCCTCAATGTAGAAGTAGGCTTCCACGGAGGCGTTCGCCGTGTCCGTCGCGCCCGCGACGACCTCCAGCTTGCCGCCCTCGTCCACGCCGCTGACGGCGTTGCCCGTCACGGAATTCCAGCCCTCCGCGTCGATGTCCGCCGTCGCGAGGTAGTAGAGCTCGCCCTCCGTTCCGACCGAGCTGCCCGACGTGGGCACCGCCGTACGGGTGAAGTAGATGCCGTCGTTGGTGTACGACTGCAGCGTGTACGAATAGCGCCAGATGGTGCGATTGTCCGTGCCATCCGTCCCGACGTCGTGGTTGAACTGCGTCACGGTGTCGTTGAGGCTGATTCCGTCCAGTACGATCTCGCCGAGGTTGTAGTAGGGAACTTCGCCCTCGTTGTTCTCGTCCAGCCATGCCTGATCCCAGGTGTAGGTGTAGGGCGCCTGCGTCGCGGAGGCGCGCACGCGGTAGATCTGGTTATAGCTTGCCGAGATGGGCGTGTCGCTGTCCTGTTTGTTGGTCACGTCCATCGTGTAATAGATGTACGGATCGGTCTTGTCCGAGCTGTTGACGACGTAGGCGGTGACGCCGCGCGCAAGTTCGGTGCGCTCCTTGGAGGAGGTGTTGTAGGAATAGAGGGTGTCCTCCATCTCATAGATGACGTAGACGGTGTCGCCGTCCTGCACGAAGCGGTAGAGCGCCGCGTTGTCGGAGATCCGGAAGTAGTCCTCCACGCCGCTGCCGTCGAGCGAGACGCTCTTGAAATCGAGGTAGGTGTTGTCCACCGTGCCCGCCGTGTTGCCGACGTTGTTGGGCGTCGCATAGTAGATGCGGTCGCCGTAGATGAAGATACCCGACGTGTAGTCCGCCGCGACCATCAGCGAGGGAATGACCGTCTCCACCTCGTTCTTGCCCGCCTTGACGTCCTCCAGTCTGGTGCGCATGAGCGCGCCCTTGACGGGCGTGCCGTAGGTGTTGTCGGACGTGTACGTCTCGACGCCGTTGATGAAGTAGACGTACTCCCCCTTCTGCACGACGAACCCGCCCTGCGAGACGACTTCGGCGTCGGCCGCGGGGTTGTCCGCAAGCGGCTCAAAGGTATAACCGCAGGCGGACATTGCCGCCGCGGAGACCGCCATCGTTGCGGCGGCTGCGATGACACAGATTTTTTTGAAAATATTGCGCATGAACTTTTCCTCAGATCCCTGCAGCTCTCTGCGGGACGTTTCGTTCTAACGATACGATATTCATTATATACTAAAACAGGGGTTTTTGCAATCAAAAACCCGCGCCGCATACGCTTTTCTTTGAGAAATTTTGCGGAAAAGGGGATAAAAGGATGGAAAAATTCTCGATCTTCGAGCTGCTCGACGCGCTCTGCGCGCTCACCGGGCGCGACGCGGACGCGGACGGAACAAAGGACGCAGCGCAGGCGCCGCCCGCGAAGACGCCGCCGCCCGCCGAGGCGCCCGAACGGGACGCACCGGGCAAGGACGCCGCAACGGACGCGCCCGCACAGGACGCCCTCTCCGTGTTTCTGGCGCACCATGACGCCGTCAGCCGGCGGGCGGGCAGGAAAAAGTAAAAAATCCGCTGCACGCGCAGCGGATTTTTTTATCTCTTGGAGAATTGGGGAGCGCGGCGTGCCTTTTTGAGGCCGTACTTCTTGCGCTCTTTGACGCGGGGGTCGCGCGTCAGGAAGCCCGCCTTCTTGAGTGCGGGACGCGTTTCGGGCTCCGCCTGAAGCAGAGCGCGCGCGATGCCGAGGCGGATGGCGCCCGCCTGACCCGTATAGCCGCCGCCGATGACGTTGACGAACACGTCATACTTGCCCTCTGCGGAGACCTCGACGAGAGGCTGCTTGACGACGAACTGGTTGGTGCCCATCGGGAAATAATCCTCGAGCGCACGGTCGTTGATGACGATGGCGCCCGTTCCCGAAGGGATGAGGCGGACGCGGGCGATCGCCTTCTTGCGGCGGCCCGTGCCCCAGAACTGCAGCTTCTTCTTTGCGTTTGCCTTAGCCATACGATCACCTCACCTCACAAAATTTTCAGCGCTTCGGGTTTCTGCGCCGCGTGGTTGTGCTCCGCACC
>CALVWN010000078.1 GCA_944367415.1 uncultured Clostridia bacterium
TTCGTCGCGGCAAGGCACAGAAAGGCTCCCTCCCCGAGGGAGCTGTCACGAAGTGACTGAGGGAGTTGTTTCGCAAAAATCTTTGCTGCGCAAATCTTTTTGCGAGTGTTATGATGAAGTGAGAAAAGGCGTCACTTCGTCGCGGCAAGGCACAGAAAGGCTCCCTCCCCGAGGGAGCTGTCACGAAGTGACTGAGGGAGTTGTTTCGCAAAAATCTTTGCTGCGCAAATCTTTTTGCGAGTGTTATGATGACGTGAGAAAAGGCGTCACTGCGTTATGCCTTTTCTCCCCCTATTTGCGCATACCTGCGCTTACGCGGAAAGGTGAGGCGGCGCGGGCTATGACTGTTGCGAATATAGCGCCGCCGAGGAAAACCGGCGGTCAAGCAAAGCGCGCCCGCGGGTTTTCCTCCCCCTCACGAGATTTCTTTTTGTCAGTTCAAAAAGAAATCTGTGAACAAACTTTTCATATCCCTCCCCCGTCCACGCCCAGCACCTGCCCGGTGACGTAGCGGCAGGTCGCCAGAAAATACACCGCCTCGGCGCACTCTTCGGGCGTGCCGAACCTGCCGAGCGGAATGCGGCGCTCGATCTCCCTGCGTTCCTCTGCAGAATACCCCGCGTTCATGGCGGTGTCGATGGCGCCCGGAGCGATGGCATTGACGCGGATGGCGGGCGCAAGCTCTGCAGAGAGCGCCTTCGTGAAGGCGATCATCGCCCCTTTCGAGGCGGAATACACGCTCTCGCAGCTGCCGCCCTGCACGCCCCAGATGGACGAGACGTTGACGATCGCGCCGCCGCGCAGCAGCATCTTGGGCACCGCGAGCTTGGTCGCGAGAAAACACCCGCCCATGTTGACGTCCATCACGCGGCGGTAGTCCTCATATTTCATATCCTGCACCTGCGCGAAGAGATCGATCCCCGCGTTATTGACGAGCACGTCGAGCGTGGGGAAGCGCGCAAACACCTGTCTGAGCGCCTCTTCGTCCGAGACGTCCGCGCGCAAAAAGGCGACGTCGGGCAATTCCGTCCGCGCGCGGGCAGCCGCGCCCTCGTCGGAGGAATAGAGCGCGGTGACTTCATATCCCATGCGGAAAAAAAGGCGGCAGCAGGCAAGCCCGATACCGCGCGTTCCGCCCGTTACGAGCGCTCTCATAAGTTCTCCTTTTTCATGATCGCAATGATCTCGTCGGCGACCTCTTCGACCGACCGCCCGTCCGTATCGACGATGTAGTCGGCGACGTGCTCATAGACGGGCGTGCGCTCCTCCATGAGTTTGCCGAGCGTCTCCGCCGTCTTGCCCGTGTTTTTGAGAAGCGGCCGCGTCTCATCGGCGCGCACGCGCTTCAAGAGCGTCTCAAAGCTCGCGCGCATGAAGAAAATGCGCCCGTTCTTTTTGAGCAGTTCGCTGTTTTCGGGCTTTAACACCAGCCCGCCGCCCGTCGAGATGACAAGCCCGTCGCGCCCCGAAAGCTCGCGCACGATCTCCGTCTCCAGCATCCTGAAATGCGCCTCGCCGTAAAACTCGAAGATATCGGAGATGCGTCCGTGGCGGTCGGTGATGACGACATCGGTGTCATACCACATCCTGCCCGTGCGTTCGGCAATGCAGATGCCGACGCTGGATTTTCCAACACCCATCATGCCGCAAAGTACAATGTTCATAACAAGAAACTCTCCAATGCAAGAATATAACTGTTCGCGCCGAAGCCGAGGATCTCTCCGCGGCAGACGGGCGTCAGAACGGAGTTGCGCCGGAATTCCTCGCGCGCGTGGACGTTGCTCATATGTACCTCGACCACGGGCACGGTGACGGAGGCGATGGCGTCGCGGATGGCATAGGAGTAATGCGTGAACGCCCCCGCATTGAGGATGATGCCGTCATACTTCCCCTCCGCGCTCTGGATGGCGGTGCAGATCTCCCCTTCGAGATTGTTCTGGAAGAACTTGACCGTGATGCCGAGCTTCTCCGCATAACTTGCGATGCGGTCGTTGATGTCGCGCAGCGTCTGCGTGCCGTACACGTCCTTTTCGCGTCTGCCCGTCATATTGAGGTTGACGCCGTTGAGTACCAGAATGTTCATACGTTTCCTCCCGAATATTGCCGATAGAACGCCTTCGCCTCATCGGCGGAGGGCGTGCGGTTCAGATAGATACAGTCCGAATAGTACGCCTGATAGAAGAGCATGGCGTCGCCGTTGATCGTCTTTTTGCCGAGGGATGCCGCGATCCGCAGAAACTCCGACTGCCGCGGCTCATAGATGAGATCGACCGCCGTGCCGCACAGGCGGAGCAGCTCCTCCCCGACGGGAAGCTCTCCCCGCGGCGTGCGGACGGAGGGCGTCTTGCCCACCGTATCGTGCATCCCGATGCCCGTGCAGTTGAAAATGACGTCATACGTCTCAGGCAAAACGGTTCCAAGCGGCGTAAAATTACCCAGCTCGCGGGCAACGGACGCAAGGCGCTCCGCGCTGCGCTCGTAGACAAAGACGTGCGCGCCCGCCTCGGCGAGCTTGTAGATACAGCTCCTTCCCGCGCCGCCCGCGCCCAGAACGACCACCCGCGTTCCCGCGACCTGCACGCCCGCATTTTCCAGCATGAGCATGAACCCCTGCCCGTCCGTATTGTACCCCGTCCGCGTGCGCGCGTCCACCGTGTTGACGGCACCGAACACCTCGGCGTCGCCGCAGATGCGCGCAAGATGGGGCATGATCTCCCCCTTGAAGGGAATGGTCACGTTGAAAGCGTCAAAGCGCGAAAACAGCGCGGGCGCCTCCGCGGCAAACCGTTCGGGCGGGATGCTCACCGCCTCGTAGCTGCACGTCTGCCCCATTTTCGACAGAAGAAAGGTATGCATCGCGGGACTGCGCGACGCAGAGACGTCTTTTCCGATGACGGCAAGTTTCATGAGATCTCCCTCCCGATGCGCACAATTTCGCGCTCATATTCGTCGGCGCCAAGTTCCAAAAGGCGGTACTCTCCGCGCGCAAACGGCACGGTGAGCACGATGCGGCCGCGCCCCGTATTTTTCTTGTCGAGACAGGCGAGCCGCGCCGCCTGTGCCGCGTCCGGCAGCGCCGGCATCTCCCCGAGCGCCGCAAGGCAGAGCCGCTGCAGGCGGTCGAGGTATGCCCCGTCCCCGCCGCGCGCACGGGAGATCTCCGCTTCGAAATACGTTCCGATGAGCACATATTCCCCGTGCGAGAGCCTGCCATCGAGCAACTCAAAGGCGTGCGCCGTCGTGTGGCCGAGGTTGAGGCACTTTCTGAGTCCCCCCTCCTTGGCGTCGGCGCGAACGATGTCCGCCTTGAAGGCGATATTCAGCGGAACGATGTCCGCAAGAAAGGCAAGATCGAACAGTTTGTCACGATTTTGCTCTAACGTATCGAAGATTTCGGGGCAGAGCGCGCCGTGCTTGACGATCTCGCCCAAACCGCAGCGCACCTCGCGCGCGGGCAGCGTCGCAAAGAACGCGGGGTCGGCATACACCCATTTGGGCTGATGAAAGACGCCCACGAGATTTTTGATGCCGCAGAAGTCGACGGCAGTCTTGCCGCCCACCGAGGAATCCACCTGCGCGAGCAGCGTGGTGGGAACCTGGATGCAGTCGATGCCGCGCATATACAGCGCGGCGGCAAGGCCGCCCACATCGCCGACGACGCCCCCGCCCAGACAGACGAGGCAGTCGTTTCTGTGCAGCCCCGCCTCCGCCATCGCGGAGAGCAGGGAGAGAAGGGTCTCAGGCGTCTTATGCTCCTCGCCCGCCTTCATCGTGAATACGCCGATGTTGCCGAGTGCGCGGAGGGCGCGCGTGCCGTACAGCCGCCACACCGTCTCGTCGGAAAAGAGAAATGCCTGCCGGTAGTTTTTCAGCGTCTCGCCGAGCACGCGCTCCAGGATATCCCTGCGGCAGAGGATGCGGCTCGTCTCGCTGCTCTCGTCGGTTATGGTAAACGTTCTCATCGCGGCAGCTCCTCATAGCGCGCCGTAAGCGCCGCCATGTTGTCGGCGCCCAGCCGTTCGAGCACGACGGCGGCGAGTTCCGAACAGACGGCGCTCTCGGCGATCACCTCGCACGCGAGGATGGCGCACACGTCGCTGCGCTCGGTCGCGGCGCGCACCGCCTCATGCGAACGGTAGTCGACGGTCGCAAGCCCCTTCATGAGGGTGGGGATGGGCTTCATCGCGGCGCGCAGCACCAGCTCCTCCCCGTTGGACATTCCCCCCTCGATGCCGCCCGCGCGATTGGTCTTGCGCACGAACGTATCCGTATAAAAGATCTCGTCATGCACCTCGCTGCCGCGGCGTGCAGCGGCGGCGAAGCCAAGCCCCACCTCCGCGCCCTTGATCGCCTGGATGCTCATGAGCGCCGCGCACAGGCGGGCGTCGAGCTTCTCCGCATAGGTCATGCAGCTGCCGAACCCGCTCTTCAGCCCCCTGACGCGCACCTCGACAACGCCGCCGCAGGTATCCCCCGCCGCCTTACAGCCGTCGATGAACGCCATCGCCTGCGCCTCTTTTTCCGCGTCCATCATGAAAAGCGCCTCCCGGCGGCGCGCAAGGTCGTCGAAGGAATAGCACGCGTCGTCGCACACCTCTCCCACCGAGCGCACATAGCCGCGCACCTCCACGCCGAGCGCGCGCAGCAGCTGGCGGCACACCGTTCCCGCCGCGACGCGCACGGCGCTCTCGCGCGCCGAAGCGCGCTCCAGGATGTTGCGGGCATCTTCGCCGCCGAATTTTTTCCGCCCCGTGAGGTCGGCGTGTCCCGGGCGCACCTTCGTCACCCGCCGCGCCTGCAGATCGCACCCCTCGGGCGCCATATATTCTTTCCAGTTCTCATAGTCGCGGTTCCAGACCGCAAGCGTCACGGGGCTTCCCAGCGTGACGCCGCCGCGCACGCCCGAGAGGATCTCCGCGCGGTCGCGTTCGATCTTCTGCCGCGCGCCCCGCCCGTATCCCGATTGGCGAAGGGCGAGCATCCCGTCGATCTCCGCAAGATCGAGCGTAAGTCCTGCGGGCAGCCCCTCGATGACGGCAAACAATCCCTTGCCGTGCGATTCGCCCGCCGTTGCGATCTTCATGGTATCCCTCCGTTGATGGTATATCCGCCGTCCGCAATGGTGACGACGATGTTGCCGAGTTCGTCCGTTCTGTAGATCTCCGCTCCGACGGCGGCGAGCCGCGCAAGCGTCTCCTCCGCAGGATGGCGATAGGAATTGCCCGCCCCGCACGAGATGATCGCCGCCTCGGGCAAAAGATGTGCGAGCCATGCCGCGCCCGTCGCGTTCCCCGAGCCGTGATGCGACACCTTCAGCAGGTGCGTCTCCTCCGGTCGCACGCGGTATGCGCCGCTGTCAAAGATGCCCTCGTAGAGCGAAAGCTCGTCTAACAGCGCATTCTCGCGCGTCGTGCTCATATCCGCACACAGCATGACGTTGATGCCCGCGTAACTCAAATAGAGGGCAACGGATGCGTCATTTTCGTCCGTCTCTCCGACGGCGTGCGGCGAAATGCAGACGGCGTACGCCCCCGAAGGGCGGGCGATGACGTCATAGCGCACGAGGGTATCCGTCTCGCACGCCTCCCGCTCCACCGCCGCGAGAAAGCGCGCGTAGCCGTCCGTCCGGGCGCCGATCACGGGAAGATAGACCTTTTCGACGCGAAAGACGCGCAGCACTTCGGTCAGCCCCGAGAAGTGATCGCTGTCCGCGTGCGTCGCGATGAGCGTGAGCGAGGAAATATCCAGCCCCTTCAGATAGCGCACGAGCGCGTCGTTTGCCGCGAACGAGCCGTCTCCCCCGTCGATGAGCAGCGCGTCGCCGTCGGGAAACTCCACGACGGTCGCGTCGCCCTGACCGACGGAGAGGAAGTGCAGCCGCATTTCCCCCTCCCCGCGCGGCGGGATCGGGTCGGCGGGCAGCAGGGCGCGGAAGGGAACGATGAGAAAAAAGAGCGCGACGGCACAGGCGACGAGCATGACGAGCGCCGTCCGCATCAGCCGCATCGTGCGCACATGCCTGCGCTCCGCGTCGCGGCGGGTCACTTCTTTTTCCTGCGGGCGGCGGCGATCGCCGCCTCGATGTCGGGAAGATGGTCGCGCGCCTCACGGTATCCGATCTCGAACATGGCGTCCATCGCCGCGCGCGAGAGATCGGTCGCCTTGAAATCATAGAGATTGGGGCGCAGCATGACGTCCGCCGCCTCATAGCCGCGCGTCTTGGCGTCCGCAAGCGTCTTTACGGGCGTAAACGCGCCGATCGCAGAGCCGACCAGCCGCGCGATGCGGCCCTTGTCCTCCTCCGCCTTCGCAAACGCAGAGAGGTCGACGCCGACCACCACCTGCGCGCCCAGCTCCCTGCACACGTCGGCGGGGATCGCATCGGAGAAGGCGCCGTCGTAGAGCTTTCTCCCCTCCCATTCGACGCCGCGGAAGAAGGGCGGGATGGCGGAGGACGCCGTGAGCGCGCGCGCCGTCCTGCCTTCGCGCAGCACGACGCACTCGTTGGTGGCGGCATCCGTCGCGCACGCGGCGAACGGCAGCGGCAGCGCGGAGATCTCGCCGTCCACATATCCCTCGAGGAAGGCTTCGAAGGGTGCCATGTCGGCGAAGGGGCGCAGGTTTTTGGAAAATTCCCTGCGGTTGATGCTGTCCACGATGCCCGTCATGTCCGCCCAGGAATATCCCTTTGCGTACAGTGCGCCCACGATGGAGCCGATGGACGTGCCCGTGACGACGGAAAAGCGCAGCCCCGCCTCCGAAAACGCCTTGAGCGCGCCGAGGTGCGCCATGCCCTTCGCGCCGCCCGAACCGAGCGCGAGGCCGAGTACGACGGGTCTCTTTCTGCGCTGAAAGAACGCCTTCAATGCCGCAAACAATCCCATCGTATGCCTCCCGCCGTTTTTGTCTATTGTACACTTTTTTTTGAAAAAAGTAAACTGCTTTGTGCAAATATCCGCGCACTTGCGCCCCTTTCGCCCCGTATTCCGCGCGGAATTGCCGCAATTTTTATCCCGAAACGCGGCAAAACGCGCCTTTTCGCAGGCAAAGCCTTGACAAAGCGCGCCCGCTTTGCTATGCTTTTGCTTGATCGGACGGGAGGTATTTCATGAAACATATCCGGGCGCTGCGCCCCTCACGGCGCGCCGTCATCCTCTTCTGCATCTGGGCGGCGCTCATCCTTCTCGACATCGCGGGACTGATCTGGAACATCGTGCGCCATCAGAACGGCGTCATCGACGACGGCAAGTTCTCGCGCGCGCTGCTGCACTTCTTTCTCACCATCGCCACCGTCTCGGCGGTCTTTGTCGCCGAACGCCTCTTTCATTTCCGCGCCGGCGCGCCCCTTGCGGTGTGCTGCGCGCTGTTCGCCTTCTGCGGCAACTGCGTCGCCAACGTCTGGGGAATGTACGACATCTTCCCCGCATGGGATATGGTGCTGCACTCCCTCTCGGGCGTGCTGTTCGCCGCGCTCGGGCTGGGCGTCTCCTCCGTCCTCCTGCGCAACCAGCCGGAGGGCAGGCGCAAAGTGTTCGCCGCCGTCCTGCTCACCCTCTTTTTCTCCCTCACGATCGGGTACCTCTGGGAGATCTTTGAATTTACGGTGGACACCATCGACCCCGCCTCCTCCACGCAGGGCTGGAAGGAGGGTATCCTCGCGAGCAACCCCGACGGCACCTATCTCGTGAGCAGCCGCCGCGGCACCGCCATCCTCGACACGATGGAGGACATGATCCTCCACCTGCTCGGGAGTCTCGTCGTGCTCATCCCGCTGCTCTTCGTCTTTTTAAGACGCCCCTCGCGCATGGCGCTGTTCGCCTTCACCCCCGTTCCGCGCAAGCGCGGCGCTCCGGAGGCACCGGACGGGCAGAATGACACAAGATCCGAATGACGTCGATCACATTTTGCGCCCCGCGGCGATGCCGCGGGGCGCAATGATTTCATCGGGATAAGAGCCGCTCCTCCAAAAAACGGGCGACGGCATCCTCGTCGTGATCGCCGATGACGGCGGTCGCGAGGCGCTTGAGTTCGGGAACGGCGTTGGAGACGGCATACTTTTCATCCGCCGCCTCGAACATGGAGACGTCGTTTTCGGCATCGCCGAAACACACGAGCCGCGTACACCCCAACAGCCCCATGAGTTTTTTCGCCGCCGACGCCTTGGACACCCCCTGCGGCATGATCTCCAGCCAGGGCGCATCCGTATAGATATCGCGTGAAAAGATACAGCGGAAGCGGTGCTTCAGACGACGGTAGACGGGGAGCAGCTGCTTTTCGTCATCGCCGATGCAGGCAAAGTAATACACGTCCCCGTCGAGCGCCTCGTCGGGCGCGAAGATCTCGCGCGCGCGGCGATCCTCCTCGCTCCAGAGGCGCGACATGACGAAATCCCACTGCGCCCTGCCGCATTGCCGCTTGATGTAGGAAAAACGGTTTTTCCCGTCGATGACGGCATAGGTGAGCGGAAAGAGACCGTGGTCGAGGAAGGCGCCGTACACCTCGATCTCCTCCTCACGCGTGAACTTCGCCGACCAGAGCGGCGTTCTCGTCACGCTGTCGAGGATGAAGGCGCCGTTGTGCACGATGACGGGCAGATTGACGCGGATGCCCCGCGTGACGCGCGCCGCCGTATCGATGCTGCGCGCCGTCGCATAGGAAAAATGCACGCCCTCGTCCGCAATGCGGTCGATGACCGAACAGGTATATTCGCTGAGCGTCTGATCGGAGCGCAGCAGCGTGCCGTCCAGATCGCTCAGAAAGAGTGTGGTTTCACGGTTCATCGGGGCACCTCGCTTCCGATCTCCAGCGTCATGCCGTCATAGGCGGCGATCACGCCGTACTCCCTCTCCGCCCGCGCGAGCGCCTCCGGCGAGGGCGCGCTGTTGTGCGAGAAGTGCGTGATGACCTTTTGCGTCCGATCGTCGCAGATCCCCGCGCGCGTCAGCCGCTCGATCGTATGGGCGACCTCCCTGAGATCCATGTGCCGCGCGTTGGGATCGGACGCCTCCCACAAAAAGGTGCAGTCCAGCGTAACGAGATCGGCGCGCCTGGCGAGCGCCTTCAGAAAATCCATGCTCTCGTCGGGGATGCGCCCCGTGTCGGTGAGATGCAGCACGCGCGTTCCGCCCCGTTCGATGAGCCATAAGAGCGGCTCGCGCGAGGTGTGATGCGCCGGGAAAGAGTATGCCCGCCAGTCGTCGAAGGCGATCTCCTCAAAGGCGCCCACCCCGCGGAAGATGAGCGTGGGTGCGACTTCCGGCTTCATTTCCCGCCGCGTGCACTCGCGGAACACCTCGCCCGCCTCGCTGTTACCGAAGATGGTGAGCTGCGGCGACGTCATCGCGTGCGCGTACTTGTAGCCGTGCAGGATGAAGTCGTGCGCATAGAAGTGATCCATGTGCGAATGGGTGACGAGCAGATACCTGACCGCCGAAAGGTCGACGCCGAAGCGCGCCGTATGATAAAAGGCATCGGGCGGAAAGTCGATGGAGAGTTCGCCGTCAAGAAGGATCTGCGCGCGCGAGCGCACCTCCCGCCCGCCCCCGCCTTCCGCAATGCGGCGGCGAAGGCTCTTGCAGTATTCACAGTTGCAGAACAGCGCGGGAACGCCCTCCGCCGCGCCCGTTCCGAGATATTGTACTTTCATAGTTCGTAGATGATGGTCACGGGGCCGTCGTTCGTCTGATCGATGACCATGTGCGCGCCGAACACGCCGAGCTTTACGGGAACGCCGAGCGCCCGCAGCCGTTCGGCGGTATAGAGGTAGAGCGCGTCGGCAGGCTCGGGGCGCTCCGCCTCGATGAACGAGGGACGGTTCCCCTTTCTCGCGTCGCCGTATAACGTGAACTGCGAGACAAACAGCACCTCGCCCCGCACGTCGAGAACGGAGCGGTTCATCTTGCCCGCCTCGTCCTCAAAGATGCGCAGATGTGCGATCTTTTCGGCGCACTTGTCCGCCTGCGCCCTGGTATCGCCGACCTTGACCCCGAAATAGACGACAAGCCCGTGTCCGATGTCGGATACGGGCTTTGCGTCCACCGTGAGCGAAGCGCCGCTCACGCGCTGTGCGACAAATTTCATTACACGCGGCTCATGTACTCGCCCGTGCGGGTGTCGATGCGGATGGTGTCGCCCTCTTCGACGAACATGGGAACCTGGAAGGTCGCGCCCGTCTCCACCTTGGCGGCCTTGGTGACGTTGGTCGCCGTGTTGCCGCGCACGCCCGGCGCCGCCTCGATGACCTTGAGCTCGACGAAGTTCTCCGGCTCGACGCTGAACGCGTTGCCGTAGAGGAACTTCACCGTGACCATGTCGTTCTCACGGATATAGCGCAGCGCATCCTCGACCTGCGAGTAGTTGAGGGGGGTGAGGTTGAACTCGTCGTCCATGAAGTAGTAGAACTCGCCGTCCGTATAGGAATAGGTCATCTTCTTGGTCTCGACCTGCGCCGTCTCGAGCTTTGCCGTGGGGTTGAAGGTCTCGTCGGAGAGCACCTGCCCCGTGACGACGTTCTTCAGGGTGCAGCGGACGAACGCCGCGCCCTTGCCGGGCTTGACGTGCTGGAACTCCGTGACCGTATAGACGCCGCTCTTGTACTCGAACGTGGTGCCCTTGCGGATATCGCCTGCCATGATCTGTGCCATAAATCTATTCTCCTTGTATTCAACTAATAATTTACAAAATGATGAGATCGTGCGCGGTCTTGTTCATGAAGGAGACCGCCCTGCCGTCCTTTAACGTGACGGTGTCCTCGATGCGGATGCCGTACTTTCCTTCAAAGTACAGCCCCGGCTCGTCGGAGAAGACCATGCCGTCCGCAAGCACTTCCTCGCCGCGCGGGGAGAGCAGCGGATACTCGTGGATCTGCAGTCCGATGCCGTGTCCCAGAGAGTGGGTGAAGAACCTGTCCAATCCCGCCTCGCGGAAACACCCGCGGGCGATCTCGTCCGCCTCCCGTCCCGTCATGCCGGCGACGAGCTTCTCCTTGACCAGCTCGTGCGCCTTCAGAACGAGCGCGTAGTGCCGCTTGAAGTCCTCGTGCTCGTTGTCGTCGCCGAAGAGGAAGGTGCGCGTGCAGTCCGAGCAGTACCCCTCCACCTTGCAGCCGAAGTCGATGAGCACGACGTCGCCGAATTTCAGCTTCGTATCCCCCGTCTCGTGATGGGGAACGCTGGAGCCGGCGCCGAACGCGACGATGGTCTCGAAGGACGTCCCGTCCGCGCCGCGCATCCGCATCTCGTATTCCAGAACGGCGGCGGCTTCGCGCTCCGTCATCCCCTCTTTGAGGCGGGGCATCGTCGCGAGCAGCCCCTCCTCGGCAATGACGCAGGCGCGGGCGATCTTGTCAAGCTCCTCTTTTGCCTTGACCTTCATCGCCTCCTTGAGGGCGGGCATGCAGTCCGTGAGGGTGAAGCCCCTCTCCTCCAGCCTGGCGCACGCGGCGCGGCTGATGAAGGGAAAGGGAACGCCGAGCGTCTTTGCCTCCGACGCCCGCGCGACGGCGGCGTCGAACGCGCCCGCCTCCACCTTGACGAAGCTGCCCGCGAGCTGTGCGCTCGCCGCCTCGAAGTAGCGCGGATCGGCAAAGAAGGAGCATCCCTTCCCGTCTGCGACGACGTAGCCGTCCGTCGAATAAAATCCCGTCACATAGCGGCGCAGAAAATCCTGCTCGAGAAAGAGCGCGTCCGCACCGCTCGCGGCGACAATGCGCCGCAGTTTCTCTTCTTCCATAGTTTTATTATAGCAAAACGGCGCTGTCAAGTCAATAAATTTCAGGCACTTGCCGCCGAATTACACCGCTTCGTACATCCGCTTCATCGCGAGCGCGTCCTCCGCCTGCGTGCCGTCCGACTCGCTGACGATATACGGCTCGAGCGCAAGCTCCTTGAGAACGCGCGCGAGCGGCGCAAACTCGGGGCCGTACACCTCGTCCGCAAAGGTAAGGTGCTTGATCTCCCCCTTCGCGCCGTACATGATCTTGGAAAAATGCACGTGGAAGTGCTTCATGCGCTCGTAACCGAGACAGTCGATGAGATATTCGAGCAGGCGGCGGTAGTCCTCCTCCCTTTTGAGACTCCCCTGTTCGCGCGCGTTGACGTGACCGAAATCGACGCAGGGCGTAAACACGGGGTCGATGCGGCAGAAGCGCGCGATCTCCTCCACCGTGCCGATCTGGGCGAACTTGCCCATCGTCTCGGGGCAGAACATACAGTCCTGCAATCCGTTGAGATAGATGTAGTCGCGCAGGATCTTCAGCCGATCCTCGGCGCGGGCGACGGCGACCTCGCGGGCGTCCTTGCCCTGCGCGGCGGGGTGGAACACGATGCGCGTTCCGCCCATCTCGCGCACCATCTTCGCGCTGTCCAGAACGTAGCCGTACGACTTTGCCGCCATCTCGTCGTCGGGATTGGCGAAGTTGATGAAATAGGGCGCGTGGACGGAGATCTCGACGCCCTCCTTTTGAAAGGCCGCGCCGATGGAGCGCGCCTTCGCGGCGCTCATGCGCACCCCCCGTCCGAAGGAATACTCGAAGCAGTCCAGCCCCATTCCCTTCACATAGGCGGCAGCCTCCTCGGTGTGCTCGTAGCCCGCCGCGTAGAAGCTCTCCGAATTGCCGCTCGGCCCGAATTTGATCATACCGTTCTCCTCATAATGTGTCCCGCAGCCGCGCGATATCGCGCCGGAGCTGCACTTTGAGCGCATCCGCGCTCTCAAATTTCATGACGGGACGCAGATAGCGCCCGGGAAAAATGCGCACGTTTGCGCCATACAGATCGCCCGAAAATCCGTCGAGGTACGCCTCGACCTTCTTCTCCGCGACCCCGAACGTGGGACGCGCGCCGAAGTTGATGACGGCGGGATATTCCCCGGCGGGCGTTTCGACGCGCCCCGCGTACACGCCGTCCTTCGGGCGCACCTTCTCGGGCGGGATGCTTACGTTGACGGTGGGAAATCCCAGCACGGGGCCGCCGACGTGCCGCCCGTGCTCCACCCGCCCTTCGAGAAAGTACGGGGTGAGCAGCAGCGCGTCCGCGCCCGCCATGTCGGCGTCCGCCACCATGCGCTTGATGCGGGAAGTCGCGATCTTCTCCCCGCCCGCCTCGGCAAGCGGCAGAACGGTCACGGGGCAGGGCGCCGTCCTTGCGACGAGCTGCGGCGTTCCCGCCGCCCCCCTTCCGAAGCGGAAATCCTCTCCGCAAAAGACCGCCTTTACGTTCAGCCGCGCGAACAGCGCCCGCAAAAATTCCTCGGGCGGCATATTGCGGAATTGCACCGAGAAGTCGAATTCCGCGCAGACGTCCGCGCCCGCGCGCGCAAAGAGGTACCTGCGCTCGGTGCGCGTGAACAGTTCGCCCCCCGCCTTCCCGCCGAGAATGGTGGTGATGGCGACGGGCAGTCCCGTCGCCTTCGCGCGCGAGAGAAGGGCGGCGTGGCCGCGGTGCAGCCCGTCAAACCCGCCCAGCAAGAGAGAACAGGGCGCGGAAAAGGTCTCCTCGCCTGATACGATCAGCATAGTTTTTTCTCCGCCCGCGCGATGCCGTGTTCCACCCGCGCGATGCCGTAAAAACTTCCCTCGCGAAAGAGCTTGTACTGTCCGTCCGCGGCATCCACGGGCACGCCGACGCCGTGGAAGATGCGTCCGTCCGCCCCCTCCAGCACGGGAAAAGGCAGAACGCTCTCCGTCGGGATGAGATAGTCCCGGATGTTTTCCGCCGTGAGCGCCTCGAGCGGAACGCTCGTCTCGGCGGTGAAGATGCCGCTCGCCGTACGGCAGAGGCGGCTCATGTAGCCCTTGGTGCCGAGCGCTTCGGCAAGATCGCGCGCAAGGGAGCGGATATACGTCCCCCCGCCGCAGACGATCTCGAAGGCGAACTCGTCGGGCGCCGTCTGCTCCGTCAGCGTGAAGGAGAAGACGTTCACCTGCTTCGCCGCAAGCTCGAACTCCCTGCCCTTTCTCGCGAGGTCGTAGCCGCGCTGCCCGTTCACCGAGACGGCGCTGTAGCGGGGCGGCGTCTGCAAGATCTCCCCCGTAAGGGCGGGGAGCGCCGCCATGATCTCCTCCCTTGTCGGGATGCGCCCGCCGCGCACGATCTCCCCCTCCCGATCGAGGGTGTCCGTCGTCGCGCCGAACACGAACCGCGCCGTATAGCGCTTCTTTTTTGCGAGAAAGTAGTCGAACAGCCGCGCCGCGTTGCCGACGCCGACGGGCAGCACGCCCGAGGCGAGCGGGTCGAGCGTGCCCATATGCCCGCACGCGGTCTTGGTGAGATATTTCACCCGCCCGACCGCCTTGGTGGAACCCACCCCCTCGGGCTTAAAGACGTTGACGAATCCCGTCATTGCGGCAGCCTCTGCAGAACGGCGTAGCGGAGCTTGTCGTACGCCTCCTCATAGCTGCCGAAGAACATGCACCCCGAGGCGAGGATATGCCCGCCGCCGCCGAACACGCCCGCGACCTCGTTGACGTTGACCGTCCCCTTGGAGCGCAGCGACGCCTTGTACTGATGCTTCCTGACCTCCAGCATACACACGCTCACCTCAACGGGTTCGACGCTCAGTCCGAAGTCGACGATGCCCTCCGTCGCGTCCTGTCTGAGCGAATATTTCGCAAGCTGCGCCTGCGTGACGAGCGCCGTCACGAGGCGATCGTCCAGGTCGTAGCGCAGTCCGGCGATGACCTCCGCATACAGCTGCGAACGCGCCTTCGACTGCTTTTTGAACACCTCATAGGTGATCGTTCCGATCTCCGCACCCGCATCGACGGCAGCCGCCGCGGCGCGGAAGGAATCCCCCGTGACGTCGCTGTGCGAGAAGGCGCCCGAGTCGGTGATCATGCCCGTCAGAAGATAGCTCGCGAGCAGCTTGTCGGGAACGACGCCCAAAAGGGAGACAAGCTCTGCGATGTTCTCGCAGTTGCTCGCCCGCTGCCGCACGAAATTGTACTTGCAAAAGCGCGTGTTGGAGATATGATGGTCGATGTTGACGGTCACTTTTCCCCGCTTTGCGCCGCTTAAAAAGATGCTCTGCGCATAGCCGAGGCGCGCCTCGTCGCTCGAATCGACGCAGATATACCCCTCCGCGTCGAGGGAGGGAGCGCGGCGGATGTCCTTCATCCCCTCCAGAAAGAGGAATTTTTCGGGGATCTCGCCCTCGTTGACGACCTCATTTTTGATCCCCAGCATAAAAAGAGCGCGGGAGAGCGCCATCGCGCTCCCGAGGGTATCCCCGTCGGGGCGCATATGCGTAAAGATCACCGCGCTTTTCAGACGCTTGAGAACGTCTGCAATTTCCGATAACGTATTCACTGTTTTGGTTCCTCGTCCTTGTGAAGGGAGGCGAACAGCTCATCCATATGCGAGCCGTACGCCATGCTTCCGTCCTCCAGAAAGGTGAGCGCGGGCACGGTGCGCATCCGCATGACCTTTGCAAGTTCATGCCGCACAAGCCCCGCATTCTCGCGCAGGATGGCGAGCGACGCCTTCTTCTCTTCCTCCGAGACGGCATAGATGCTCACATACACCTTTGCCGTCTTGAAGTCGGGCGCCGCGTCCACTTCCGTGACGCTGATCAGCCCTTTGAGATCGGGGCGGCGGTTTTTGAGTTCGCCGGAGAGAATGGCGGCGATCTCCCGCTGCAGCTCCCCGTCCACGCGGTCGGTACGTCTTGACATATCCTGCCTCCCGGTTTATGCCTTGATCTCCTCGATCATATAGCACTCGATGAAGTCGCCGACTTTGATGTCGTTGAAGTTCTCGATCGCGCAGCCGCACTCGGTGCCGGCGACCGCCTCCTTGACGTCATCCTTGTAGTGCTTGAGCTGTTTGACGTTGTTTTCGACGATCATGACGTCGTTGCGGTAGATGCGCAGCTTGCCGCCGCGCACCAGCCTTCCCTCGGTGACGAGGCAGCCCGCGACCGTGCCGACGCCCGTGATGTTGAAGGTCTGGCGCACTTCCGCCTTGCCCATGTACACCTCTTTGTACTTGGGCGAGAGCATCCCCTTGAGCGCCGCCTCCATGTCGTCGAGCAGTTCGTAGATGATGCGGTACAGTCTGACGTCGACGTGGCTGCGCTCGGCGAGCGTCTTCGCCTTGGTGTCGGGGCGCACGTTGAAGCCGATGATGACCGCGTTCGCGGAATCGGCGAGGGAGACGTCGCTCTCGGTGATTGCGCCCGCTGCGGCGTGGATGACCTTGATGCGCACTTCCTCGTTGGAAAGCTTTTCGAGCGATGCCCTGACCGCCTCCACGCTGCCCTGCACGTCCGCCTTGACGATGACTTTCAGCTCCTTGACGTTGCCCTCTTCCGCCTGACGGAAGATATCGTCGAGGGAGACCTTCGTCGTCTCGTGGATCATGGATTCGCGCTGCTTGTTCTTGCGCTCCTCCTGCACCTGTTTCATGAGGGATGCGTCGACGGCGAACACCGCGTCGCCCGCATTGGGCACATCTTCCAGACCCAACACGGAGACCGCCGTCGAAGGCCCTGCCTCCTTGACCGTCCTGCCCTTGTCGTCGATCATGGCGCGCACGCGCCCCACCGTCGTTCCGGAGACGATGTTGTCGCCCGTGTGCAGCGTGCCGTTCTGGACGAGCACGCTCGCCATCGGCCCCTTGCCCTTGTCGAGCTTCGCCTCGATGACGACGCCCTTTGCCCGGCGCGCGGGATCGGCTTTGAGCTCGCGCATCTCCGCGACGAGGTCGATGTCCTCGAGCAGCTTGTCGATCCCCATCCCCGTCTTTGCGGAGACCGGTTCGACGATGACGTCGCCGCCCCACTCCTCGGGAACGAGATCGTATTTCATGAGTTCCTGTTTGACGCGGTCGGGATCGACGTGCGGCTTATCCATCTTGTTGAGCGCGACGATGATGGGCACCTCCGCCGCCTTGGCGTGGTTGATCGCCTCCACCGTCTGCGGCATGATGCCGTCATCCGCCGCGACGACGAGCACGACGATATCCGTCACCTGCGCGCCGCGCGCACGCATCGCCGTGAAGGCGGCGTGACCGGGCGTGTCGATGAAGGTGATCTTCTTCCCCTCGCCGAAGGTGACCGTATAGGCGCCGATGCTCTGCGTGATGCCGCCCGCCTCGCCCTCGGTGACATTGGTCTTGCGGATGGCGTCAAGAAGAGAGGTCTTGCCGTGGTCGACGTGACCCATGACCGTGACGACGGGCGCGCGCGGCACGAGATTTTCGTCCGCCGACGCCTCGCCGTGTACCTTCAGAAGGGCGTCCTCCGCCGTCTCCTCGGGCTTGTATTCGAGGTCGATGCCCAGCTCAAGCGCGATGAACGCGGCGTTGTCGTAGTCGACCGACTCGTTCACCGTCTTCATGACGCCCTCTTTGAAGAGGCGCTTGGTGATCTCCACCGCGGAAATGCCCAGCTTTTCGGAGAGCACCTTGATGGGGATCTCCTTGCTCGTGACGACGGCGTGGTCGATCTTGATGGTCTGCGTCTCCTTCTTGGCGCCCTTCTTGCCGAAGCGCGCCTTGCGGTAACCGCTCTTGTCCTCGTCGAAATCGCCGATGGACGCCCCCTGTCTGCGCTGCAGATCGCGCTTGTTGGCGGGGCGGCGCGCCTCGACGTACGTCTTGTCAAACTTTTTGGGCGCGTCGCGGCGCACGGGCGCGGGTGCGGGCCGGGGCGCTGCGGGCGCGGGGCGGGGCGTCGCGGGACGCGCCGCCCCTGCGGGACGGGGCGCTGCGGGACGCGCTCCCTGTCCCTGCGGCGTCCTTCCGGACGCGTATGCGGGACGGGGCGGACGCGCCGCTCCCTCCTGCGGACGATATGTGGGGCGCTCTCCGCCGGCGCGCTGCGCACCCTGTGCGGGGCGCTGCTGCGTGCGTTCGGGCGCCTTTGCGGCGGGACGTTCGCGCCTGGGCTGCTCCTGCTTTGCGGCGGGCGCCTCCCTGACGGGGTTTTCCCGCTTCGCTGCGGGCTTCTGTTCCGCGGAACGCTGTTCCGCAGGTGCCTCCCCGACGGGGCTTTCCTGCTTCGCCGCAGGCTCTTTCTCCGCAGGCTGTTTTGCCGCAGGCGCCTCCTGCCGGGCGGCGGGCTGTTGTTCGGCTGCCTTTGCCGCGGGCTGCTGTTCTGCGGGCGCCCGTTCCGGCTCCGCCTGTTTTGCGCGCGTTTCTTCCGCCGCGGCGGCTTCCTGCGCGGCGCGCGCCTCTTCTTCCTTGCGGCGCGCGTCCTCCTCCGCACGGCGTGCATTTGCCGCAGCTTCCATCTCGCCCAGCTTCTTCAATAGCTCGGCGAGCTGTTTTTCCCCTGCGGAAATGCTCTTATTCAGGGCAACGCCCCTCTCGTCCTTGAGAAGCGTCCCCAGTTTTTCGATGTTTTCGTATGCCATATCTCCTCCGATGGCGGAACGCAAAACGCGCCGCATTCCATTTAAGACTCTTGCCCTTCCTGAACGCTCGCGCAGATCGCCTGTGCGAGATGCTCCTCCCTGACCGCCGCGACTTTGCACATCTCCTTCCCGACGAGGGAGGAAAGGCCGTCCAGCCAGACGACGGGGCAGGCAAATTTTACGCTGAGCTTGGCGATCTCCTTTTTTCCGTTTTCGGACGCCGAGGGATCCGCAACCAGCAGATATACCCGCTCGCGCGTGGCGCGCAGCGCATTCACGCCGACGGTCAGTTTGCCTGCGCGGCGGCAAAATCCGAGGTACGTTCCCGTCTTATTTTGCACCGAGGAACTCCTCCTCGATCGCAGAATACACCTCGTCGCTCACGTCGGCGGAAAACGTCTTGTTCAAAAGACGGTATTTTCTGAGTTTTCTGATGCACGCCTCACAGCCGCACACATATGCGCCCCGCCCGGGAAGTTTCCCCGAAAAATCGAGGCGGATCTCCCCCGCCGCATTTCTCACGACGCGGAGCATCTCCTTCTTGGGTTTCTCCTCACGGCACGCGATACAGGTGCGCATGGGGATCTTTTTGGGGGCGGCCATTTACTCCTCCGCCGCGGGCGACGGCGCTTCGAGATTCATCTTCGCCGCAGCCGATTCGCTCTTGACGTCGATCTTCCAGCCCGTGAGGCGCGCCGCGAGGCGGGCGTTCTGCCCGTCCCTGCCGATGGCGAGCGAGAGCTTGTCGTCGGGCACGACGGCGACCGCCGATTTCTCGCCCATCTGCGTGACGGAGATGACCGTCGCGGGCGAGAGCGCCTTTGCGATGAACTCGAGCGGATTTTCGCTCCAGAGGATGATGTCGATCTTCTCGCCGCCAAGCTCGGTGACGACCGCGTTGACGCGGGCGCCCTTGTTGCCGACGCAGGCGCCGACGGCGTCCACTCTCGGATCCTCGGACGCGATCGCCATCTTGGTGCGATGTCCCGGCTCGCGGGAGATGCCCTTGACGACGACGGTGCCCGCCTTGATCTCGGGCACTTCTTCCTCGAAGAGCCGCTTGACCAGCCCGGGCGCGGCGCGGGAGACGAGCACCTGCGCGTTTCTCGAACCGCTCTTGACGCGCTTGACGTACACCTTGATGCGATCGCCCACGAGGTAGCGTTCGCCGGGAACCTGATCCTGCGGGAGCATCAGCCCCTCGATCTGTCCCTTGCCCAGCTCGACGTAGACGTTGCGCGCATCCACCTTGCGGACAAGCCCGCTCATCAGCTCGCCCTCTTTATCCGAAAACTCGGAGAGCGTGTTGTCGCGCTCCGTCTCGTGGATCTTCTGCAAAATGACCTGCTTGGCGGTCTGCGCCGCGATGCGGGTGAATTCCTTGGGCGTGAACTCGTCGATGAGCACGTCGCCCGGCTTGGCGCTCTTCTTGATCTCCTGCGCCTCTTCGAGCGTGATCTCGCCGTCGCCCGGTTCCTCCGCGTCCGTCACGGTGCGCTTGAGGAAAAAGCGGATGGAGCCTTTTTCGGCGTTGAGCTTGACTTCCACATTGCCGCCCTCGCCGATATACTGCTTTTTATAGGCGGAAGCGAGCGCCTGTTCGAGCGCCTCGATGAACATTTCCTCGCTGATGCCCTTCTCGCGCTCGAGTTCGGCGAGCGCCGCAAAGAAATCCTTGTTGATCATACTGTTCTCCTTATCGTTATCGCCCGCAGGCGTCACACTTCAATGAGCAGACAGACCTTGGAGGTCTTGTCGAAGGGGATGCGAAGCTCCCCCTTTTCCCCGCGCAGGACGATCGTGCCGTCCTCGAACGCGGCGAGCGTTCCCTCGTGATACTTGGCGCCCGCAAAGGGCGCATAGAGATGCACTTCGATCTTCTCGCCCAGATGGCGCTCGAAGTCGCGCGCCGTCTTAAAGGGGCGGTCAAGCCCGGGCGAGGAACAGTTGAGCGTATACGCCTCGCCGTAAGTGGGATCAAGCTCGTCGAGCGCGGCGTCCGCCGCATGGTGGAACGCCTCGCAGAGATTGAGGTCGACGCCGCCCGGCGCGTCGATGTAGAGCGTGAGCGAGCGTTCGCGGTTGTTCCAGACCGCCTCCAGAAGCTCCGCGCCCACCGACCGCGCAACGGGCGCGAGGAACGCCTCCACTTCCTTCATGGGTTTTACGTTCATGGGCAGACTCCTCCGCGCGCGAAATTTTCTTCATAGAAATATTGAGAGCGGCGAACCGCTCTCAATCCAAAGTTCAGATTAAGACTATCCATAGTTTACCACATTTCCATGAGAAATGCAAGCGTTTCTGCGGACTTTTTCACGCGAGCTTGCCCGAAATGCGCGCAAGTTCCAAAAAGACCTTGGCGGTCGCGAACGCGTCGTCAAAGGCGCGGTGATGGCGGAAGGTGAATCCGAAGTAGTCGACGAGATCGTTGAGGCGGTTGTGCGCGAGGTGCAGCGTGCGCTGCGCCATGACCATCGTGTCGTACTGCTTCTGATGAAAGACAAAGCCCTCCTTCTCGCCGTAGTAGCGGATGAACTTGTAGTCGAACTGCACGTTGTGGCCGACGAGCGCGCATCCCGCCGAAAATTTATAGAAGTCCGCCAGCACATCCCCCACCTCGGGCGCGCCGACGAGCATCTCGTCCTTGATGCCCGTGATGCCGATGATCTCCTCGGAGAGGCGCACGGGGCAGGCGACGAAGGTGGAGAGCTTTTCGCAGATCTGCCCGCCGCGGATCTTGACGGCGCCCAGCTCGATGATATGATCCATCGTGCCCATCGCGGGGGAATTGTTCAGGCCCGTCGTCTCGAGGTCGAAGACGACGAAATCCTGTCCGACGACCTCCTGCGGCAGCGGCTTGCTCGAAAAGAGCGTCCCCTGCACGAGGTCGGAGACGGGCGAAGGGAACACCGCGCGGTACTGCGCGGGAACGGGGCGGGAGGGCCGCTCTTCGGGGACGAACCCCTCGGGCGCGCGCCCCAGGTCGATCTGTTTGGCGCGGAAGGAGAGCGCGCCGTTGAAGATCTCGTTGTCGCCCGTGAGACAGATGCTGTCCCCCTGCGCGATGGCGCGCACCTTTTCGACGGTCGCCTTTTTGGAGAAATAGGAACAGCGCATCTGCCCCGTCGCGTCGGAGAGGGAGATGGAGAAATAGGGCTTCCCCGTCTTGGTCGTGCGCTCCTCGATGTAGGAGACCGTTCCGCAGACGGTGACGTTCTGCATCTCCTTGACGAGATCGGCGAGATAGACGGCGGAGGACGGCTTTGCGCCGTCGATGGGCTGATAATCGGTCACGGGGAACACCCGCGGCGCCGCGACATACTCCGCCTCGGGCGGCGCCTCTCTGACGATCTCCCCTCTCTCTTTTTCCACGAAACGTACCTCCCCGAACCATGTGCCGCAGAAGCGCTTGGCAAGCTCGGCGCTCACGGCGTCCAGAACGCCGTCGCCCGTCATGCGCTCGCGCTCCAATTCTCCCACGGAAATATAGAACCTGCCCCCGTGCCCGTCGATCTCGACGACGATATCGGACGGGTCGACGAACGCCGCCACGCTCGGAAAGCGGCTCTTGAGGATGGTCGCCACCTCGCGCTGCACGCCCGCCGCGTCCGGAACGGACTTCAGAACGCGCACCTGCGCCTCCAATCCGGGCGACACGAACGTCTGCGCCACGCCGCGCGCATACTCCACGTCCTCGGGCGAATAGGCGACGTCCGTGACGAGATGGAAGGTCACCGTCTTTCCCTCGACGACGATCTTGCGCAGTACGGCGCGGACAAGCCCCGACGTCCCTCTGATCTGTTCCAAAAACTGTGTACTCTTCATCCGATCAATTCTCCGAGCCGGTCAAAGAAGACGCGCTCCGCGTCCTCCTTCGGAACACGCACGTCCGGCTTTCCGCGCTGCATGATGACGCAATACTCGCTGCCGCCCGCGATGCCGAGGTCGCACCCACGCGCCTCGCCGGGGCCGTTGACGACGCACCCCATGACGGCGACTTTGCAGCGTTTGCGCACATTGCGCACGCGCGCCTCGACGCGCGCCGCAAGTCCGATACAATCGTAACAGCACCTGCCGCAGGTCGGGCAGGCGACCACTTCGACATAGTCTTTTTCCAGCCCGCACGCGCGCAGGATGCGATGTCCCGCGTACACTTCCTCGACGGGATCGTCGGAAAGGGAGACGCGGATGGTCTCGCCGATGCCCGCGAGCAGCAAGGCGCCGATGCCCACGCTGCTCTTGACGATGCCCATGTCATGCGTGCCCGCCTCGGTCACGCCGAGATGGAGCGGATAGTCGCACCGCCCGCGCAGCAGCGTATACGCCTCGACGGTGAGCGGCACGTCGGACGCCTTGACGGAGATGACGATGTCCTCCACGCCGTGTTTTTCGAGCACGGCGACGTTGTCGAGCGCGCTCTCGACGAGCGCCTGCGCACTCCTTCCGAAGCGCGCGAGATGGTGCTTTTCGATGCTGCCCGTGTTCGCGCCGACGCGCACGGGAATGTGATGCGCCTTCACGCAGGCGGCGACGCGCGCCACCTCCGCCTCCCCTCCGATGTTGCCGGGGTTGATGCGCAGCTTGTCGGCGCCGTTCTCCACCGCGAGTATGGCGAGTTTCGCCGAAAAATGCACGTCGGCGACGACGGGAACCGAGACCCGCGCGGTGATTTCGCGCAGTGCACGGGCGTCCGCCTCGTCTGCGACGGCGACGCGCACGATGTCGCAGCCCGCCTCCTGCAGGCAAAGAATTTGAGCGACGCTTGCCTCCACGTCGCTCGTCTTTTTGGTTGTCATACTCTGTACGGCGACCGTGCCGCCGCCCAGAAGCGCCGAACCGACGCGCACCTTCCGGATCATTTTCCGCTGGTTTCCTCTTGCTTTTTCTCGATCATTTTCTGCAGTTCCGCCATAAAGGAGGAGATATCCTTGAAGGAGCGGTAGACGGACGCATAGCGCACATAGGCGACCTCGTCCAGCTTCTGCAGCCCCTCCATGACCATCTCGCCGATCTTCTTGGAGGAGATCTCCTGTTCCATCGAATTGTAGATGCGCTTGGCGATGTCCTCGGCAAGCTCGTCGATCTTCTCGATGGGAACGGGGCGCTTTTCGCACGCCTTGATGATGCCGCGCTTGATCTTGCCCACGTCGAACGCCTGCCGCGTCCCGTCGTTCTTGACGACGAGGATGGGCGCGACCTCGATGGTCTCGTACGTCGTGAACCGGCGCCCGCACCCCATGCACTCGCGGCGGCGGCGGATGGTGCGCTCGTCGTCCGCCGAGCGCGAATCGATGACTTTACTCTCCGTGCAGTTACAATACAGACAGCGCATAGCAGTTTCCCCCTCTTCGACGGTATATCTTGTGGTGCTTCTATCCGATTATACCATATTTATTTCATTTTGTAAAGGGTTTGGGAGAAATTCCGTTCCGGGCGCAGACGGCGCGAAAAGACCGCGCCCGAAGGCGCGGTCTTGATCGGTCGGATGATATTTCAGATCCTTGCGACGCCCGTCTTTCTCGCCGCCGCCTTGACGGCTTCCGCCACCGCGTCCTTGACGTGGGGGTTGAAGGCGTCGGGAATGATGTAGTCGGGGTTGAGTTCGTTCTCGGGGATGACGGAGGCGATCGCCTCTGCCGCCGCGATCTTCATCTCGTCGTTGATGTCCTTCGCGCGCACGTCGAGCGCACCGCGGAAGATGCCCGGGAATGCGAGCACGTTGTTGATCTGGTTGGGGAAGTCGCTCCTGCCCGTGCCCATGATGCGCACGCCCGCCTTCTTTGCCTCGTCGGGCATGATCTCGGGAACGGGGTTCGCCATTGCAAAGATGATGGGATCGGGCGCCATCGTCCTGACCATGTCCGCGGTCAGGCTGCCGGGAGCGGAGACGCCGATGAACACGTCCGCGCCCTTGATGACCTCTGCGAGGCTGCCCGCCTTCTTCTCGAGGTTGGAGATCTTCGCCATCTCCTGCTTGATGGGGTTCAGCCCGTCGCGGCCCTCGTAGATGGCGCCCTTTCTGTCGCAGAGGATGACCTTCTTCAGTCCTCTGCTCATGAGCAGCCTGGTGATGGCGATGCCCGCCGCGCCCGAGCCGTTGACGACGACGGAGAGATCCTCCATCTTCTTGCCGACGAGCTTCAAAGCGTTGATCATTGCGGCGAGCGTGACGACCGCCGTGCCGTGCTGGTCATCGTGGAAGATCGGGATATCGCACACCTCCTTGAGGCGCTTCTCGATCTCGAAGCAGCGGGGCGCGGAGATGTCCTCGAGGTTGATGCCGCCGAAGCTCCCTGCAAGCAGCTGCACCGTTCTGACGATCTCGTCGACGTCCTTGCTGCGCACGCAGAGCGGAAAGGCGTCCACGTCGCCGAACGTCTTGAAGAGCGCGCACTTGCCCTCCATGACGGGCATGCCCGCCTCGGGGCCGATGTCGCCCAGACCCAGAACGGCGGTGCCGTCCGTGACCACCGCCACCAGGTTGGCGCGGCGGGTGTACACATAGGAGAGATCGACGTTCTTGGAGATCTCCAGGCAGGGCTCCGCAACGCCAGGCGTATAGGCAACGGCAAGCTCTTCACGGTTGGTGATGGGTGCGCGGGTGACCACTTCGATCTTGCCCGCCCACTCCTTGTGCTTTTCAAGGGCATACTGTTTCTTGTCCATATTTCGTACCTCTTATGAGATTTCTTGTTCAGATCTTGAGGGAATCGAGGAAGGCACGGAGCTGCTTTGCCGAATAGCGGAGCTTCTCCGCCTCCTCATCGGTGAAGTCGTACACGAGGTTGCCGACCACGCCGTCCTCACCAACAAAGGAGGGAACGCTGACGGCGACGTCGTTGATGCCATAGTAGTCATGCAACACGCTGGTCACGCTGAAGATGGAGCGCCTGTTCTTGACGACCGTGCCGGCAAGTTCTGCGGCGATGGCGGCAATGGCGTAGTTCGTCACGCCCTTGCGCTTGATGACCTGCGCGCCGGAGGAAACGGTGTCCTTCATGACCTCATCCTTGTCGAGCGTGATCCCCCTGCCCGCGCAGAAGGAATCCAGCCGCATTCCGGAGACGTGGACAGAGCTCCAGACGGCGAACTGACTCTCTCCGTGCTCGCCCGCCGTAAAGCCGTGGATATTGCGGATATCTGCATCCAGCCGGGTGGAGAGGAAGTAGCGGAAGCGCGCGCTGTCCAGAACGGTTCCCGTGCCGAACACTCTGCCCGCGGGCAGACCGCTCTCCTTCTGCACCAGATAGGTGATGACGTCCACGGGATTGGAGATGACCATGATCGCGCCGCCGTTGTAGTACTTCATGATATTCTGCGTGACGTCGCGCGCGATGGAGATATTCTTTGCGGCAAGATCGAGCCGCGTTTCGCCCGGCTTTCTGCCCACACCCGCGGTGATGATGATGAGGTCGCTGTCAACGATGTCGGCATAGGAACCGGAGTGAATGTTCATTGAGCCCATCGTAATGATGCCGTGGCTGATGTCCATTGCCTCGCCTTCCGCCTTCTCGGTGTTGACGTCGATAATGACGATCTCCGCAACGAGCCGCTGGGTGGCGATGGAGAACGCGACGGAGGATCCGACCGCGCCCGCGCCGATAATGCTGATTTTGGTAGGTTTTCTTTCCATATCTTTTAGCCTCGTACTTGATAAATTTTTTCTGTTTCAGATGATATTCCCCATCCCGCCCACGATACATTATAGCATTCGCCGCCCCGTCTGTCAAGGGCGAAATGCACAAAAAAAGCGCTTTTCACAAAAAGGCGCGCCGACGCCCGCCGCCGCGCGAAACGCCGCCCCCGTCCCCGCACAAAAGTGGGATTGACAGGATGAAAAAAGAGGCGTATAATATGGGCGATCAACAATGATCGGGAGGATTTATGAGCAGTTTCAAAGATTTGCGCATTGTGGACAATTTTTACCAGACATCGGCGTTTTTCCCCATGCCGACCGTGCTTGTGGGAACGCTGGACGGAGAGGGAAGAACCAATCTCGGCTCCTACTCGCTGTGCTTTCCCTATTACATAGCGGGAAAGGATCGCTATGCGATGCTGCTGGAGTGCCGCAACTCCTCCAACACGGCGCAGCACATCCTGGCGGGCAGCAAGGTCTCCCTTAACTTCATCCCGGACGACAAAAAATACTTCCGCGAGGCGGTGCGGCTGGGATTTCCCGGCGACACCACGCAGGAAAAGATGGAGAACTGCCTGTTCACGCTGGAAAAGGGACAGGCGGAGGGCGAGCGCCCCCTCGTGGTGAAGGCGGCATTCCAGGTCTTTGAATGCACCTGGAACAGTGCGCTCGAGGACGCCTTCCTCGATAAGCCGGGGCAGCTGGAGGGATACGAACCCCCCTACCGCAATTTCAACGGCATCACCAGCAAGTTCGGC
>CALVWN010000079.1 GCA_944367415.1 uncultured Clostridia bacterium
ATAATGCGCCCCGAACGGATTGGGGTAATGAAAGATGACGACGTCGGGCATGAATGTGCGGAAGGTGCGCCCGAGCAGCCGCTTGTAGGAAAAGGAGAGCGACTGCGAGGCGACTTTTGCAAAACAGCCCGCCCGCACGACTTCCACCCCGTCGACGAGGTCGGTGCGGTCGCCCTTTTCGTGGTTGAAACAAAATACCCGCTGCTCGCACTTCCCCTTGAGCGCCGCGCAGACGTCGCTTGCGACCTGTTCGATCCCGCCGATATGAGGAGGATAATAGTTGCTGATCTGAAGTATTTTCATGTTGTCTGTCCTCTCGGGTTACTGTGCGCCGGTACGACGGAACACGCTCACAATGGTCTTGAAGATGATCTTGATATCCAACCGGATCGAGCAGTGATCCACATAGTACAGTTCCAGCTTCTGCCGTTCCCCGCTCTCATAGGTGCAGTTGCTCCTGCCGTTTGCCGCCCACCAGCCGATCATTCCCGGCTTGACGGAGAGCAGCTTCTGCGCGTCGGCGCCGTATTTCTCCTCCACTTCCTCGCGCATGAGCGGACGGGGGCCGATGACGGAGATGCTTCCGACAAAGATCGCCCAGACATTGGGCAATTCGTCGAGCGACGTCTTGCGCAGAAACTTTCCGAGCTTTGTGATACGCGGATCGTTGTCGATCTTGTATTCCCGCTTGTACTGCTCCAGCTGTTCGGGCGTCAGCATATCCTCAAGCCTGTCCGCATTTTTTTTCATGCTGCGGAACTTGGGAATATAGATCTGCTTTCCGTTCCTTCCGACACGCGGATGACGATAAAAGACAGGGCCGCCGTCGCTGCATTTGACGAGAATGGCGAGTATGAGATACAGCCATGAAAAGACGATCAAAAAAAGCCCCGAGGAAATGAGATCGAACGCGCGCTTGACAAAGCGGTAACACGCATAGCGAAATCCTCTGCGGGGCGTGAACACCGCGGGCGCATCCTGCGGCGCGTCCGCCTGTTCGGAAACTAAAGATGCCTGCTCCGACTCGGAAACAGGCGCAAACGCAGGCACCGAAGATGCCTGCTCACTTTCTGAAGTTTGTATTCTTTCAACGGGCGTGTCCGCCCGGGAAATTTGTTCCGTTTTTCCCATCCCTTCGATCCTCCCAACCGAAAACGCCGAGCAGGATATCCCCGAAGTCTTCGGATCATCATTTTCCCCCACGATTCCCCGAAAACAAATGTACACGAAACTTTGATTTTATTATATCATTTCCGGATATACGTGTCAAACAGTTTATGTCATAGAAACAAATGACAAATGTAGATTTCTACAACATTATATGGCACCGCCCCGCATTTTTCCCGTCCTCATCACACGGCTGTTACAAAAGCCGCACCCGCGGGCATTTTTGGGCAGCGCCCCTTCGCCCGCATTTTGTGAAACTGCACAAAAATTATACGGCGTCCGCGCGCCGCACACACTCCGCCCGCAAAACCCGATCCCGCGCGCGTTTTTCCCTTGCCGAGGTCTGCGCACATCAAAAATCGCGGCAGATACCTTCTGCGCGCATTTGACAAAATTTTCTCCGCGTGGTATAGTGACGATATGAAAGTCATCTCGTTTGAAACCAAAGATTACGAACTTGCAGACTTTGCGCGGGCGAAGGCATACGGACTTGACGTGACGCTCGACGCGCGGGAACTTTCGGAAAAAAGCGTCGATGCCGTCGACGGCTTTACGGGTGTGACGACGCTGGGCTTTTCCGATCTGCGCGCCCCCATGCTGCACGAACTTGCCCGCCGCGGCGTAAAGTACCTTGCGACGCGCACGGTCGGCTTCAACCATATCGACCTCGCCGCCGCCAAAGCGTGCGGCATCCGCGTGAGCAATGCGCGCTATGAACCGTACAACGTCGCCGACTTCACCGTCATGCTCATGCTGATGCTGCTGCGCAAGGCGAAGATCTCCGTCTGCCGCGCGCTCGTCAACGACTTTTCCCTCGACGGAATGTGCGGAAGGGAGATGCGCAACCTCACCGTCGGCATCATGGGCGCAGGGCGCATCGGGCGCGCCGTCATCACCAACCTGTCTGGATTCGGCTGTAAGATGCTCTATTACGACCCCTATGTCCGTGCAGAAGACGTGCTGCACGCGGTGCCGGCAGACCCCGATACCATCTACCGGACGTGCGTATCATCTCGCTGCATATGCCGCTCACCGAGGAAAACCGCCATATGATCGATGCGGCCGCCCTTGCAAAAATGAAACCCGGCGCCCTGCTCATCAATACGGCGCGGGGCGGCCTGGTCGACACGCAGGCACTCACCGAGGCACTCGAATCGGGACATCTGGGCGGCGCGGGCCTCGACACCATCGAGTCGGAGGAGGGCGCCGTCCATATCGACCTGCGCGCCCGCATCGTCAACAAACGCGATCTGTTCTATCTCAAGCAGTTCCCCAACGTTATCTTTACGTCGCACTACGCCTTCTTTACCGAGGAAGCCTCGTCTGCAATGGTCGAATGTGCCATGAAGAGCCTCTCCTGCTTTGAAACGGGGAAGGAAAATCCCTACGAAGTCAAAGAGTCATGACGCAAATCGCCCGTCGGTGCGGGCATGAAAAAAGAGCGATATCCTTTTTCGGATATCGCTCTTTTTTCGGGGCTTTCGGACGGACTGTAAGGAACGAAGTGACGGAATCGCCTATCATTGCCGATACCGCGGCAACTCCGAAAAAAGACGCAGTATTTTTTCGGAAAGAGGAGCGGCAGGCAGAAAAGGCGAGAAATCCGACTTGACGGATCTCTCGCAAATCGTTGCCTTGCCGCGACGAGGCGACCTCTTTTCTCCCCAAAAAAAGATCCCCCGCCCCTGCTTTCCCCACATACAAGATCTTTTTTTCGGGGGCCCCGCTTTAAGAATCACTATGCCGCGTGGCTCCAGTCCGCACACAACTTCCGTATAACAAGACAAGCACCCAAACGGGTGCTTGTCTTGTTATGGAGCTTCTGGCCGGACTTGAACCGGCGACCTATTGATTACGAATCAATCGCTCTACCGACTGAGCCACAGAAGCATTTGTCCGCAGCACGGACACGCTCATATATTATATGAAAAACGATTGGAAAATGCAAGCGTTTTTGCACGGTTTTTCAGATTTTTTTCTTTTTCGGAACAAAGAGCTGCATCCTGCGGGGAAGCAGTTCGATCTCGATGTTGCCGCGCATCCCCTCCTCGCCGTCAAGATCCCAGACGACGTCGTCGTCCGTCTCGATCGTGAAGCGGCTGCCGCGCATCATCCCGATGTGTTTTTTGCGCACGCGTCCGTGAAAGAGAAAGAGCGCCGCGATGGAGAGATACGCCCCCAGGCGGGCAAACAGCCCGGGATGCGTCTTCTGCCGAATGACGGCAAGTTCCATCCGACCGTCCGCCATGCTCGCCCTGCCGTTGACGGGCATCCCCGCAACGGAGCGGCCGTTCATGGCGAGAATGAGCACCGAGTCCGTCTCGACGATCTGCCCGCCGCAAATGATGCGCAGCGGAAAGACGCGCAGCTTGAGTTCGCGGCGCACCACTTCAAAGGCATAGGCAAGGATGCCGAAATGCTTTTTCACGGAAGGCTTGGTGGTATAGGTCGCACGCGTGAAGGCGCCCGCCGCCGCAATGTACATGGCGTACCTGCCGCCGTTCAGCCGCATGACATCCAGCCGCTCCTCATAGCCGTCGAGGATGACCTTCAGCGCACCGCGCACGCTGCGCGGGATGCCGAGCGAACGCGCCACGTCATTGGTCGTGCCGCCCGGGATATACCCGAGCTGTACGTCCGTGCGCTCTCCGATGCCCTGCAGAACGCGGTTGAAGGTGCCGTCACCGCCCGAAAAGAGGATGACGTCGTACACCTCCGCCCCGTCGCGCGCGTGCCGCGTCATGTCCTCGCCGCTCTCGGTGGCGATGATGTCCACCCGTTCGAAGCGGGTGCGCAGCGTCTTTTCGATATAGCCGATCTTCTTGGCGACCTTCCCGCGGCCGCTCTTTGGATGATACAAAAAGAGACAATTCACCGCTGTCCGCGCGCCCCCGCCGCGTCCGCGCGCGCCCTGCGGCGGCGCAGAATATCCCCCTCGCGCAGGGGAAGCGCACAGTCAAACGTATAGTGTTCCTGCACGCGCTTGGCGTCCTCGCACGGCGCCCCCGCCGCATCGCGCAGATGCAGGACGGCGACCGACTGCCCGAACGCCGCCCCGGGCGAAAGCACCTCGAGCGTCTCCCCTTCAAAGAAGCGATTGCGCATTTCCACGCAGACGCTGCCGTCATTTTGCGACACAACGACGGCGATGAACTCACACGTTCCCGCTTCTTGGGAGCCGTCTGCAAGCACGGTGTCGTGATTTTCGCCGAGTGCATAGGCGGTCGTATAGGCGCGGTGGTCGATGCAGTCAAGCTCGGCGGCGAGCCGCGCGGCGTCCCCGCCGTCCAGGATGCGGCGATAGGCGTTGACGACGGTCGCGAGGTAGTATTCGCTCTTCATCCTGCCCTCGATCTTGAAGGAGACAGCGCCCGCCTGCGCAAGCTCCGCAAGGTGGGCGCTCAGATTGAGATCCTTGCTGTTCATGACGTAGGTGCCGTATGCGTCCCCTTCAAGATCGCACCAGCCCTCCTTGCCCTTGCTCTGGATGCGATAGCCGCGGCGGCACGCCTGTACGCAGGCGCCGCGGTTGGCGGGTCTGCCGTCGAGATAGTCGGAGAGATAGCACCTGCCGCTGTAGGAGATGCACATGGCGCCGTGCACGAACGCCTCCAGCTCGAGCTGCGGGCAGGCGGCATGGATCGCGGCGATCTCGGCGAGGGAAAGCTCGCGGGCGAGCACGATGCGGCTCGCGCCGAGCGCGCAGTAGACGCGCGCCGCCTCCGCGTTGGTGACGTTCGCCTGCGTGGAGATATGCACGGGGAGCGCGGGCGCGACCCGACGGCAGAGGGAGAGCGTTCCCAGATCGGAGACGAGCACTGCGTCCGCCCCCATCCGCTCCAGCGAACGGAAAGTCTCCTCCAGCGCGGGGAGGTCGGCGTTGCGCGCAAAGATATTGACGGTGACATACACCTTTTTGCCGCGCTCGTGCGCGTAGGCGATGCCCTCGGCGAGCTCCTCGTCGGTGAAGTTATCGGCAAACGCGCGCAGCGAAAAGGATTTCCCGCCCACATAGACGGCATCCGCGCCGAACAAGAGGGCGCATTTGAGTTTTTTAAGGTTCCCCGCGGGAGCCAGAAGTTCGGGTGTCATATCCCCTCCCGTTTATGTAACACCATGGCGGCGATCCGGTGCGCGACCTCGGGCACGAGCAAGCCGTCCGTCGCGAGCTTCTCCCCGCCCATATCCGCCGCATACGCTTCAAGATAGGCGAGCGACCGGGCAACGACGTCCGGCGTGCGCTTCCCCGCGGCAATATCTCCCCGAAGGCGTGCGCGGAGAGTCTCCTCCGACGCGGTGAGGGTCACGAGGTGAAATTCGCAGGGATGCAGGATGCGGGCACGCAGCTGTTCGATGACGGAACGGGCAGGCAGCACCCAGCAAAAGAGGACGTTCTCCACGGCGGAACAGGCGAGAAAGGAATTGAGCAGATACGCCGCATGGTCGAGCACGAGCGCTTTCGTCTCGTTCGTCACCGTAAAGGGCGTGATGTCCCAGCACCAATCCCCGTCGAGGAAGGCGCAGGGCGCGAGCAGCTTTTTCAGCTCCTGCGAGACGGCGCTCTTTCCGACGCCCATCGTTCCGTTGAGAAAAATCAGACGTTTCATATCTTTTGCGCGACGGCAAGTCCCTTGCCGACGGGCAGCACCTGCACGGAGAACGCGTCATCCGTGCGCAGCGCCTGCAAGAATTCCTCGATGTGCTGCGCGAGCATCTTGCGTTTTTTGGGAACGCCGTCCGCAAAGAGCGAGACGTCGTCCGCGGCGAGCACTCCGCCCGCCCGCAGCAGGCGTTTGCAATCGGGCAGAAACCGACGATACTGCACCTTGGCGCAATCGAGAAAGACGAGGTCGAATGTCTGCGTAAGACAGGGCAGAATGTCGGCGGCGTCCCCCTCGAAAAGAGTCACGCGGTCGGAAACGCCGAACGCGGCAAAATTCGCCCGCGCCGCAACAATGCGCCCTTCGTCCCGTTCGAGCGTGGTCACGTGCGCCGCGCCCGCAAGGAGGAACGCGACGGCCGTAAGCCCCCTGCCCGTTCCGACTTCGAGAATGTGCGCCTTCGGGAACCGTCCCGCCTCGCGCAGGAGCACGGCGAGGACGTCGTCGGAGACCGTCGGATCGCGCTCCGAGAGCGCATCTGCCCGCAGCGCGAAAAGTTGTTCCAATGTATCCATGCGTTCCTTTGGAAAAGACGGCGCGAGCGCCGTCTTTCACGAGAATGAAATGTCCGAAAACAATCGGAAGAGCTCTTCCGCACTGCGCCCTTCCGTCAAAAAGGCAGGCCTTGCCCCCAAATGCGGCGAAACAAGCGGCATGCCCGTCAGATACGCACGCGACCGCGGCGTATCTTTCAAAAACAGTCTCCCGTTTTCGATGGTCCCGAGATATTGCTCGCGAAAATACACCAGCCACTCACCCATCATGGAACGGATCCGCACTTCGGGGATCCCCGCAAGAAGCGCGAGCGCCTCCTCTTTGGACGTGGGCATGATTGTCCTCCCCCTTGTCCCTCGCCGCAGCCGTCACTTTTAAGACGGCACCCGCACAAGGCCGACGTCGTTTTCCGCGCACCGCCCCCTTCAGCCAGACAGGTACGCGGCGAAAGCCACCGCCTGAAAAAGGTCGGAACGAGCAATCCAGTCGCCCTATCAGCAAAGCAGACGCGCGGCGAAAGCCGCCGCCCGAAAAAGGTCGGAACGCGCGACGCCGTCACACCCGCACGCAAAGCAGGTACGCGGCAATCAACTTCGCCCGATCAGATCTCCTGGATCATGGTGACGATCATGGGCGACTGTTTGGTCTTTTTGAAGAGGTAGTTCTTGACGGCGCGGCGGATGGCGGCGGAGAGTTCGCCCGCACCGCCGTGCGACGGAGCGCCGTCCACGGCCTTCTCCACGACGTCTTTGAGGTCGCGCAGATAGTCGCGCTCGTCCGAGAAGACGAAGCCGCGGCTCTCGATGAGGGGATCGCCCATCAGGACGCCGTTCGAGACGGCGACCGAGATGACGAACAGGCCCTCTTCCGACATACGGATGCGGTCTTTGAGCACCTCGCTTGTGCCGTAGTCCTCGAATCCCGCGCCGTCGATGAGGCGTGCGCCCGCGGGGAAGTTATCCCCCTGGCGCAAGGAGTCGTCCGTGACTTCCGCGCACGCGCCGATCTCGGGGATGAAGATGCGCTCGGGGCGCATGCCGAGTTCCTGCGCGAGCAGGGCGTGGCGCTTTAAGTGGCGGTATTCGCCGTGAACGGGGATGAAGAACTTGGGCTTGAGCAGCGTGTGCATGATCTTGTGTTCTTCCTGGCAGGCGTGTCCGGAGACGTGGATCTTTTCCAGGCTCTCGTAGACGACGTTGGCGCCCTTTTGGTAGAGGTTGTTGATGACGCGGTAGATCATGCGCTCGTTGCCGGGAATAGGACTTGCGGAGATGACCACGGTGTCGTTGGGGCCGATGGTGACTTTGTTGAACTCGCCTGCCGCCATGCGGGTGAGCGCGCTCATGGGCTCGCCCTGGGAGCCGGTGGAGATGATGACGATCTCGCGATCGAAGAAGTTCTTGGTCTTTTCCACGTCCACGAGGACGCCCTCGGGAATGGTGATCTCGCCGATCTTGGCGGCCGCCTCGACGACGTTGAACATACTGCGTCCCGAAAGCGCGACCTTGCGGCGGAACTTGACGGCGATGTCCACGATCTGCTGCAGACGGTGGACGTTGGATGCAAACGTGGCGATGACGATGCGCCTGTCCGCATTTTCGGCAAAGATGTGTTCCAGGGTGGTGCCGACCACCTTTTCGCTCATGGTATAGCCGGGGCGTTCGATGTTGGTGGATTCGCCGAGGTACAAAAGCACGCCCTTCTTGCCGTATTCGGCGATCTCGGCGAGGTCGATGGGACTGCCCGCGACGGGCGTGAGATCGATCTTGAAGTCGCCGCTGTGGAAGATGATTCCGTAGGGCGTCTCGATGGCGAGGGCAAGCGAGCCGGCAATGGAGTGATTGACGTTGACGAAATGCACCGTAAAGGTCCCCGCCTTGACGCTGTCCTTGGGGGCGACGGTGCGCTCGACGACGTTGTTCATGCGGTGTTCGCGCAGTTTGTTGTCGACGAGTGCAAGCGTGAGCTTGGTGCCGTAGAGCGGCGTATTGGGCAGGAGTTCCTTCATGAGATAGGGAACGCCGCCGATGTGGTCCTCATGCCCGTGCGTGAGGAAGACGCCGCGGATCTTCTGGCGGTTGTTGACGAGGTAGGTGATGTCGGGGAACACGAGGTCGATTCCCGGCATTTCCTCCGTCGGGAAGATGATGCCCGCATCGATGACGATGATGTCGTTGCCGTACTCGATGGCGGTCATGTTCTTGCCGATCTCGCCGACGCCGCCGAAAAAGAGCACCTTGACGGGCTTCTTCTTTTTGCCGCGCTCGCGGCGCTCGCCGTCCTCCTGCTTTCCGTTCTGGCCCGCGGCGTTCTTCGCGCGCTCCTTCGCGGGCGCGTTGCGGCGCACGTCCGCCGTTCCCTCGCGGGCGGCGTCGGGGAGCTTCGTCCCCTTTCCTTTGGCGCGCGAGCGCCGCTGCGGCTGATACCCCGCCTCCTTCATCGCCTCTTTGGAGCGCGTTTCACCCGCATGCTTGGCTTGCTGCTCGCGATTGTACGCCTCGATCCCGTTGAGAATGGCCAACTCGATGGCGGGATCGGTATGTCTTTGGTTGGATTGGTTGGAATTGTTTTTACCGTTCTTCAAATATAAACTCCTTGTCCACGACAAGACGAGAGAGCCACCGATGCAGCTCTCTTTTCTCTCTTGTCATGGCGTAACATTCATTTTTTATTTTTTCTGACCCCGCCCGATCGGTCCGTCGGCCCGTCAGAAATCCAGATCGGATTTTTCCACGATCGCCGTCTTGATGAGCCCCTCGGCAAGGAGCTGTTCTTCGCTCCGCGTTGCGAACTCGGCGGAATAGTCGACGGCGTCGCGGTCGGCCTTGCCCGTTCCGAGATTTTCCATCAGCATCTCGACGAGCCGCACGGCGCGCTTCAAGGCGACGCCGCTCTTGACTTTGACCATCATCGGGGTCTTTTCGTACATCTTGATATCCCCCGCAAAGCGCTGATGATAGACACTGGAGGGAAATTCGTCGGGATTGAGCGCGAGATACAGGCAGAGCGTCTTGCCGCGCACGCTGATCTTGGCGACCGTCTCCCCCGCAAAGGCGTAGCGGTCGTTCGACCAGCTCATCTGCGAGGTGATGCGTGCATAGGAGAGCAGCGCGTTCTTAAGGGAGAAATAGTACCCCTTGACTTCCTCGTCGCTCTCGATGATCTTTGCCTTGAAGCTGCGCTTGAAGCGCGTCGTCATCACGACGCCGTCCGCAGCCGGCTGCGCGGCGGGAAGCGCGGCGGCGATCTCGTCGGCCGCGTCCTCCGGCACGGGTTCCGGCTCCTGCACGGGCGCGGGCGCAGGCTGCACGGGCGGTTCGGGTTCCGGCTGAGGCGCCGGCTCTTCCTCGGCGGGCGCCGCAGGCGCGGCTTCCGGCTCCGGCTGAGGCGCCGGCTGAGGCTCCGGCGCCGCCCTGTCCCCGAGCAGCGCGGCGACGCGCTCGGCAAGTTTCTCGTAATCGATGCGCGCAGCGACTGCCTCGGCGATCTTATCGATGCCGCTCTCGTCCACCGTGACGTCAAACTCGTTCTCCAATACGCCCGACACGCGCTCCGCAATGAGATCGTAATCGACGAGCGGCACGCTCTCGGCGACCTTGTCCGCGATGGCGTTCTCGTCTGCGGGCGGCACGGCGGCGGCGACCTTGTCCGCAATGGCGTCCGCGTCGACGGGCGGCACGGCGGCGGCAAATCTGTCCGTCAGCATATCGTAATCGGGCTCGGGCAGGATGGAGGCGATCTTCTCGGCGAGCACGTCGTAATCGAAGTTCTCCTCTTCCTCCTGCGGGGCGGGCGCGGGCTGCTCCTCCTGCGGCTGCTCGCGCAGAGCGGCGAGCGCCTCGTCGAGCGCCGCGCGGATGTCCGCAAGCCCCTTGGCGAGCTTTTCGTCGAGCGCTTTCGCGTTCTCCGCCGCGCTCGCCTTGACTGCCTCGAGGAGCGTATCGCGCACGGCGTCGCGCTCCTTGCAGTTATAATCGTAGATGGCGCTGTTTTGCTGGGAGAGGTACTTGAATTCGGCAAGCAGCGTCGAAAGTCCGTCCTTAAAGGTGCCGGCAAGCGCCTCATAGGCGGAAACCTGCTGCGCGGAAGTAAACTGCAGCTCCTTGCTGACGGACTGGCGCACTTCGTCCAGCTTTCCCGTCACGCCGCGGTACATCCCCTCCATGACGAGGCTCTTTCTGTCACCCTGTTTGATCTCTTCCATATCAGATGCTCCCTGCAAATTTTCAAGAACGTCTTTTATTCATTTTACACCAAAACGGCGAAAATGTAAATACTTTGCCGTCCTTTTTTCGGAAAATTGCCTGAAAAAATCCCCGGATCGCCCCACCATGTACGCGATCGGCGGGAAAATTCCCTTCAAACACTTGTCAAATTGCATAAAATCCAGTATAATAAAACACAATAACCCCCGCAGCGCGGGGCAAAGACCGAACTCACTGCATGACAATGCGTGAAATATACATTTTTGAGGTGACACCATGAGAGCTTATAACTTCTCGGCAGGCCCCTCCACACTTCCCCTCGAAGTGCTGGAAGAGGCGCAGCGCGACTTCCTCGATTTCGGGGGAACGGGAATGTCCGTCACGGAGATCTCCCACCGCAACAAGGCGTTCGAGGCGATCGTTGACGAAGGCACGGCGCTTCTGCGCTCCCTCATGGGCATCCCCGACGACTACGCCGTGCTGTTCGTGCAGGGCGGCGCGTCCACGCAGTTCGCGGCAGTCCCCCTGAACCTCATGCACACGGGGAAGGCGGACTATATCGTCACGGGCAACTTCTCCAAGAAGGCATGGCAAGAGGGCAAGATCTACGGCGACGCCGCCTGCGTTGCCTCGTCGGAGGACAGGACGTACACTTACATCCCCGACCTTGACAAGATCGCCTTCCGCGACGGAGCGGACTATGTGCATATCTGCTCCAACAACACCATCTTCGGCACGCGCTACGTCGAATTTCCCGAGACGAAGGCGCCCCTCGTCGCCGATATGTCCTCGGAGATCTTATCGCGCGAGGTGGATGTGAGCAAGTTCGCCGTCATCTATGCGGGCGCGCAGAAGAACCTCGCTCCCGCGGGCGTGACCATCGTCATCGCAAAGCGCGATCTCATCGGCGATCCGCTGCCCGCCTGCCCCACCATGCTCAAATGGAAGGTGCAGGACGAGAACAAGAGTCTCTACAACACGCCTCCGTGCTTCTCCATCTACATGGCGACGCTCGTGCTGCGCTGGCTGAAAAAGCTGGGCGGCGTCAAAGAGATGAACAAGATCAACGAATACAAGGCGGGGCTTTTGTACGACTTCATCGACAACTCCCCCTTCTATACCAACCGCGTGGAGAAGAAGTATCGCTCCATCATGAACGTCCCCTTCGTCACGCCGAATGCGGAGCTGGACGCAAAGTTCGTCAAGGAGGCGACCGCCTGCGGGCTGGTCTCCCTCAAGGGGCACCGTCTCGTCGGCGGGATGCGCGCCTCCATCTACAACGCGATGCCCGTCGAGGGCGTCAAGGCGCTCATCGAGTTCATGAAGAAGTTTGAAAAGGAGAACGCATGATGAAGATCTTAAAGCTCAACGCGATCAGCCCCGCCGCCGACGAAGTGTTCGCGGGCTATGACTATTCGGACAAGGCGGAGAACCCCGACGGCATCATCCTGCGCTCCTTTGCGATGCACGACTATCCGCTCGGAGACGATCTTCTCGCCGTTGCGAGGGCGGGCGCGGGCGTCAACAACATCCCCATCGACAAGTGTACGCAGAAGGGCATCGTCGTGTTCAACACCCCGGGCGCCAACGCGAACGCCGTCAAGGAACTCGTCCTCTGCGAGCTCTTCCTCGGCGGCAGAAAAATCGTCGATGGCAGCATTTGGGCGCAGACGCTCAAGGGAAAACCCGACATCTCCAAGCTCGTCGAGAAGGGCAAGGGGCAGTTCGTCGGGCAGGAGATCCTCGGCAAGAAGCTGGGCGTCATCGGACTCGGCGCCATCGGCGCGATGGTCGCAAACGCGGCGCTCGCGCTCGGCATGAAGGTAGTCGGCTACGACCCCTTCCTCTCCGTCAAGAGCGCGTGGATGATCGACCGCCGCGTCGAATTCACCCCCGACCTTAAGGAGGTCTTTGCCTCCTGCGACTTCATCACCGTCCACGTTCCGCTCACGCCCGACACCAAGGGAATGTTCTGCAGGGAGAGCCTTGCGCGCTGCAAGGACGGCGTCGTCATCATCAACAACTCCCGCGGCGATCTGGTCGTGAGCGAGGATATGGCGGAAGCCGTGGCAGCCGGGAAGGTGTCGCGCTATATCACCGACTTCCCCGACGAGACGCTGCTCGGAAAGGAAAACATCCTCTGCGTCCCCCATCTCGGTGCAAGCACGCCGGAGGCGGAGGACAACTGCGCCTACATGGCGGCAAAGGAGCTGACCGACTACCTCGAGAACGGCAACATCACCAACAGCGTCAACTATCCCGCCGTCTCCATGCCGCGCACGAGCGCCGCACGCGTCTGCGTGCATCATAAGAACGTCAAGGAGATCTTGTCCAAGATCCTCTCCGTCGTCTCCTCGCAGGGCATCAACGTCGCCCATATGCAGGATCAGAGCAAGGGCGAATATGCCTACCTCATCCTCGATCTCGACGACGTCCCCTCCGACGCCTGCCTCGCCCTCATCCGCACGATCGAAGGCGTCATCCGCGTGAGAAAGATCTGACCGATATACCAAAAATGCCGCGCTTCCTGCGCGGCATTTTTTTATCTGAGAAAGGACAGGATGGCCTTCATCTCGGCTGCGAGCGCCGAGAGTGAACCCTCGGCGAAGGGATCGGCAAGCCCCGCCCGCGTGACGAGCTGTTCAAAGGGAAGGGAGCCGCCGCTCTTTGCAAACTGCTTGTAGCGGGCGAGCGCCTCGGAGTAGTTCCTGCGCGAGAGCGCCAGAAATCCGAGCGCGACCGTCTGCGCAAGGCAGTAATCGATGTAGTAGAACGGGCTTTCGTAGATGTGCCCCTGGTACTGCCAGCGCGTCCCCTGCTCGAGATAGGGAATGCCCTCGTAGGTGAGATAGGGACGGTACTTCTTCTCCAGAGCGAGATAGTGCGCGTTGCGCTCCGCGGGCGTCGCCGTCGGGTTCTCATAGACAAAGTGCTGGAATTCATCGACGATGCAGCCGTAGGGAATGAAGGAAAGCGCGTCGGCGAGGTGCTTGAAGCGGTAGTCCTGCGCGCGGTTCCCGAAGAATTTTTCCATGTACGGCCAGCAGAGAAATTCCATGCTCATGGAGTGGCACTCCGCGGTCTCCATGCCGCCGATGCCGAGCTCGAAGTCGACGCCCGCCGCAGAGGAGGCGAGCATCGCATAGGTGTGGCCGAATTCATGCGTCAGAACGTCGACGTCCCCCGTCGTGCCGTTGAAGTTGGCGAGGATGACCGCCTGATGGTAGAGAGGCAGATCGTCGCAGAATCCCCCGCCGCACTTGCCCTCGCGCGAGGTGACGTCGAACGCCTCCGCCTTTGTCATGCTTTGAAAGTACGCGGCGATCTCGTCGTCCATCTCGTCGTACATCTGCTGCGCCGCCGCGAATGCCTGCTCCTCCGTGAGCGAAAAGGCGGGATTGCCCTCCCTGCAGTAGGCGTCGTTGTCCGAGAAGCGGAACACTTCCAGCCCCAACTCCTCTTTGAGCTTCTTCTTCATCTCACAGACGGCGGGCACGATGGAACGGACGACGTTTTCGCGGAAGCGATCCACCATCTCCCGTGTGAAGCCCGTGCGTCCCATGCGATAGTACCCGAGCTCGACGAAGTTGCGGTAACCCATCTTCTTTGCGATGCGGTCGCGCACTTTGACGAGGCTGTCATAGATCTTATCCAGCTCCGCGGCGTGCTCGGAAAGCCCCATGCCGATCGCGTCGGCAGCCGCCTTGCGCACCTGCGCCGAGCCGTCCTCCAGCTTTCCGCGCAGAACGGTGAGCGGGATGCGCTCCCCCTCCCAGGGAAAGAGCATGGTCGACATGAGCGTCGTGTAGCGCGTGCAGAGCGCGTTCTCCTCCTGCTCGTCGGCGACGCAATCCTCGGAATGTGCCTTGACCGCGACTTCATAGGTACGGTAGAGCACGCTCCCGAGCGTCTGTTCCAGCTCCCCGCGGAAGGGAGAGGCGAGCATCGCCCTGTAATACTTGGTCTGCAATACGTT
>CALVWN010000080.1 GCA_944367415.1 uncultured Clostridia bacterium
TACTCCACGTCGTCCTCGACGGAGCGCTTGCGGCGGATGCCCGCCGTATCGATGATGGTGTACGCCTTTCCGTCCCGCTCGAAGCGGGTGTCCACGGCGTCGCGCGTCGTCCCCGCAACGGGGGCGACGATGGTGCGCTCCTGCCCCAGCAGCCGGTTGACGAGCGAGCTTTTGCCCGCGTTCGGCTTGCCGATGACGGCGATCTTCAGGGAATCGTCCTTCGCCTCCTCCCCCTTGGGGAACAGCTCCACCGCCTTGTCGAGCGCGTCGCCGATGCCGCGGGAATGTTCCGACGAGACGGCGTACGGCTCGCCCAGCCCCAGCGAGTAGAACTCGAAGAGCTTGTCGGGGGAATAGTCGTCCACCTTGTTGACGACGAGCACGACGGGCTTTTTGCAGCGGCGCAGATAGTCGGCAACATCGTAGTCGGAGGAAGTCAGCCCCTCCCTGCCGTCCGTGAAAAAGAGAATGACGTCGGCAAGCTCGACCGCCGCCTGCGCCTGCACGGCGATCTGCTTCCACATGGCGTCCTCGCTCTTCAGCTCGATGCCGCCCGTATCGATGAGCGTGAACGGCTTGCCGCGCCATTCGCAGTCCGCGGTGATGCGGTCGCGCGTGACGCCCGGCCTGTTCTCCGTGATTGAAATTTTACGCCCCGCGACCTTGTTGAAGAAGGTGCTTTTTCCGACGTTGGGGCGGCCGACGATCGCAATGACCGGGAGCATGAGGATCCCTCCGCTGTTGAATTCCCCTTTATTATAGAAAAAAATCGCGCTTTTGTAAAGAAAAAACGGCACGAAAGTGCCGTTTTCCTGTCTCTCTTTCAGATGCCGAGCGTCACGCCCAGAATGGTGCCCGCCACATAGATGGCGAGGAAGATGAAGTATGCGATCTTCCAGCCCTTGCGCTTTCCCTTGACGAAGAACCAGCCGGGGATGGCGATCGCCGCGAGCAGGCAATACTGCGAGACGAGGTTCAATACCTGCATGATGACGCCGCCGCCCGTCGTCTCCAGAATTTTCCCGAGGATCGGGCCGATGACGAGCAGGATCGCCGCCGCCGCGAGCGCGAAGAACGCGAGCACGTTGACGAGGCTGCCCAGCGTGAACGACGTGTTCCGCCCGGGCGCAGAGTTTTTCTTCTGTTCGTTGGTCTTTTTCGATTGCGTTTCCTTGCTGTTTTGTGCCATAACCATACCTCCCGAAGGATTATTTATACAGATCGACGCTGTCCGCGCCGTCCGTCTCCGCAAAATGGACGACCACGCGCTCCGCCCGCGCCGTCGGAACATTTTTCCCGACGCCGTCCGCGCGAAAGGGAAGCTCCCGATGGCCGCGGTCGACGAGCGTGAACAGGCGGACGGTCTTTGCGCGCCCCATCGAGGAGAGCGCCGCGAGCGCCGCGCGCACCGTTCTGCCCGTGAAGATGACGTCGTCGCAGAGCACGACGTTCTTCCCCTCGATGTCAAACCCGATCTCGCTGCCCTTGAACACGGCATCGCAGCCGTCCAAAAGGTCGTCGCGGTAGAGGGAGATGTCGAGGATGCCGAGCGGGATGTCCGCCCCTTCGAGGCGGGCGATCTCGCGCTGCATCCGGCGGGCAAGGATGACGCCGCGCGTGCGGATGCCGATGAGCACGAAGTCCGTGCCCTTGTTCTGTTCCACCGCCTGCATGGAGAGCCGCGTGACGGCGCGGCGCATCTCGTCGGCGTTCAAGATCTGCATACGACCTCCTTATTTCTCCGAACGCAGCACGTCGAGAACGTGCCGGAAATCCTCGGGCAGGGGCGCTTCAAAGGTCATGCGCTCCCCCGTGCGCGGATGGGTGAGCGTGAGCCGGAAGGCGTGCAGAAGCTGCCCTTCGAGCGAAAAACGCTGCCGCCTGTACCCGTAGACGGCGTCCCCCACGACGGGATGCCCGAGATACTTCGCGTGGACGCGGATCTGATGGGTGCGCCCCGTCTGCAGCGCGAAATGCGCGAGCGTGTTCGCGGGAAAACGCTCGACGACCTCGTATTCGGTCACGGCGCGCCTGCCGCCCGCGGGCAGCACCGCCATCTTGAGGCGGTCTTTGGGGTCGCGCCCGAAGCAGGTGTCCACCCTGCCGCGATCCTCTTTGAGGACGCCCTCCAGAAGGGCGAGATACTCCCTTTTGCAGCTCTTTTCGGCGATCTGCCTTGCAAGCGAGAGGTGCGCCGCGTCGTTCTCGGCGACGACCAGAAGCCCCGTCGTGTCCTTGTCGATGCGGTGCACGATGCCGGGGCGGATCTCCCCGTTGATGGAGCTGAGCGACTTCAGATGGTAGAGCAGCGCATTGACGAGGGTGCCGTCCACCCTGCCCGCGCCCGCATGTACGCTCATGCCGCGCGGCTTGTTGATGACGGCGATGTCGCCGTCCTCGTAGAGAATGTCGACGGGCAGATCCTCCGGCCTCGCCCGCACGGGACGGGGCGGCGGAACCTCGAGGCGGACGCGGCTGCCCTCTTTGAGGACGTGTCCCGCTTTGACGGGAACGTCATCCGAAAAAAGATGCCCTTCGTCGGCAAGTTTCTTGACGGAGGAGCGCGTCATGCCCGTGCGCTCGCTCACAAAGACGTCGGCGCGCACGGCGGCGTCCGCGATAAATTCAGGCATCGCCTTGCGAATGTTCCGCAATGCGGCGGTCGCGCTCCTCGTCGTCGCGCTTCGCCTCCTCCCGCCATTTCCCGGTGAGCGGGAACACGGCGTCCTTCCCGATGAAGAGAATGCAGATGATGACGGCGACAATGCCGCCCGTGATGAAGAAATCGGCGATGTTGCACACCCCGAACCCGAGCGGGCTGACGTCCACAAAGTCGCGCACATAGCCGAGGGTGAAGCGGTCGATGATGTTGCCGATCGCGCCCGCCTCGACGACGGCGAGGCAGATGCGCACGGGCGTGTTGCGGCGGAAGATGGTGAAGAACATGACGGCAATGAGCACGGCAAGCGCAATGGTGCAGTAGCTCACGATCTCCATCGCGACCGCCGCCTGCGCGGGATCTTTGAAGATCTTGCTGATGATGCCGAGCGCGATGTCATAGTTTGTGATATACGTCAGCTTGACGATGCCGAGAAAATATTCGGGCTGATCCAACCCGTACGCCTCGTAGTACCATTCCGCCAGCGCCTTGGAGGCGAGATCGACCGCCAGAAGCACGAGCATGATGAACACGCCGACGAGCGTGATCATGAGCGATCTGTAATGTTTCATGTCTCATCCTCCATCAATCCGAGATCTTTGCACAATTTTTCCAGATCGAGCGGCTTGGAGGGCGCAAGCACTTCGTCCATGTCGAGGGTATCCTCCTCGTCCTCCTCCGCCGCCGCACCGCGCAGCGTATCCACAAAGGCGGAGAAATTGCGCACGTCCTCCGCGTCGGGATACTTCGCGGAGAGCGTCTCCGAGAGCAGGCGGCACTTGGAGATGAGCAGCGCAAGCTCTTTCGTGCTGTTTTGCGCCTCGAGCGCGCTCTCCCGCTTCATCGCCTCGCCCTCCCGGGCGGCACCGATGAGCGCATCGGCGACATTGCCCCGCTCCGCCTCCAGCTCGGAGACGCGCGCCGCGAGACGGGCGTTCTCCTTCTTGACCGCCTGCAGCGCCGCCTGCTGCTCCTTGAGCACGGCGGCATATTCGTCGCGCAGCCTGCCGACGAGCTTTTCCACGTCGCGTTTTGAAAACATTCCCAGCACGGCAGGCTCCTTTACTGCCCGCGGTACGTCTCCACCAGCTGCTGTTTGAGCCGGTAGAGCGCGTCGGACAAGTCGACTTTATAGATGTGCGGCATATCCTGCCGGAGATATTCTTCCCAGAACCGCCCCTGCTCCGCCGCGCGGTAGGCGGAACTCTCCTGCGGGGAACGCGCCGCCTGCAGCCGCTTTCCGCCCCGGAAGAGATCTTCCCGCAGATCGCGCACGCGGAAATGTTCGATGGTCATGCGCTTCCAGGTATCGACGGGGTGGAAGATGGTGAGCGGCTTTGTCTCGTCGATGGTCTCCCCCTCGCGCACGATGAGGTCGGCGATCGCCTTGTCCGTCGCCCCGTCGTAAAGACGGTACACCTCCTTGACGCCGGGATTGGTGATCTTCTCCGTCGTGTCGGAGAGTTTGATCTTGGGGATCTCCCGCCCGTTCTCGTAGACGGCGGCGAGCTTATACACCCCGCCGAGGGCGGGCATGTCCGCGCTCGTGATGAGCTTGGTGCCCACGCCCCAGGTATCGATGCACGCGCCCTGTTCCTTGAGGGAGCGGATGAGCGTCTCGTCGAGATCGCCCGACGCGCAGATGATCGCCTTTTCAAATCCCGCCTCGTCGAGCATCTTGCGCGCCTTCTTGGAGAGATAGGCGAGATCGCCCGAGTCAAGGCGGATGCCGATCGGCTCATACCCCTTCTTGCGCAGCTCCCCGAACACCTTGATGGCGTTGGGAACGCCGCTCCTCAAAGTGTCGTAGGTGTCGACGAGGAGCAGGCAGTTTCCGGGAAAGCACTCCGCATAGGCGCGGAACGCTTCCAGCTCGGAGGGGAAGTTCATCACCCAGCTGTGCGCCATCGTGCCCGAGACGGGAACGTGAAAGAGCTTGCCCGCGTAGACGTTGGAGGTACTCGTGCAGCCGCCGATGATGGCGGCGCGCGCCCCGTAGATGCCCGCGTCCGCTCCCTGTGCGCGACGCAGTCCGAATTCCATCACGCCCCCGCCCGCCGCGGCGCAGATCTTTGCCGCCTTGGAGGCGATGAGCGTCTGATGATTGATGAAGGTGAGGACGGCGGTCTCCGCGAGCTGCGCCTCCACCATGGGGGCGGAGACGGTGAAGATGGGCTCGTACGGAAAGACGATCTCCCCTTCGCGCACGGCGCGCACGTCGCCCGTAAAGCGCAGACGGGAGAGATAGGCAAGGTACTCCTCCGAAAAGATCCCTAAAGAGCGAAGATAGGAGATGTCCTCCTCCGAGAAGTGCAGGTTTTCGAGGTACTCCGCCGCCTGTTCCATGCCCGCCGCCACCGAATAGGTGATGAGGCGGTTGGGGCGGAAGAACACGTCAAAGACGGCGCGCTGTTCATGCTTGCCCTCGTTGAAGTACCCCTGCCCCATCGTGAGCTGATAGAGGTCTGTGAGAAGGGTGAGATTTCTCATTTGTCTTCACCGTCCTTTTTTTGGCGGCGCTCCTCTCTCTGCCGTTCGCGCGCGGCGCGGAGCCTCTCCTGCTCCGCACGCAGCTCCTCCTTGGTGGGCTCGGGCGGGTACTTGTCGCCGTACATATTCACCTTGGAATAGTACGGGATGTCGTCCTTATAGGCGGGAACGTACGCGGTGAGCGCGGACGCATCCCCCGTTCTGCTCCCGATGAACGCCTTCTCCTTGCGGAAGTTGAAAAGCAGGAGCACGAGGATGGCGCAGATGCCCAGCCCCGCCATGAGGATGGAAAAGACGAGCGACCACGGAACGCCGCCCGCGTTGAGGA
>CALVWN010000081.1 GCA_944367415.1 uncultured Clostridia bacterium
AGCGGAAACAATTCGCAGGAACTTCTGGAGCGGTGGGATCGCGACGTCGCGGCAGTTTGCCCCGATCTTGTCTTTTGCATGATCGGGATCAACGACGTTTGGCGGCATTTCGATTGGCTCGATCGCGAAAAACCGCTCATCTCTCTCGATGAATACAGGAGCAATCTGGAGAAGATCGCGGAAAAGGGGCGCGCCGCCCGCGCATTTGTGTTCATGACGCCCTATTATATGGAGCGCAACCGGACGGACGAGATGCGCATCGAGACGGAAAAATACGCCGCCGTCATGAAAGACGTCGCGGCGCGCTGCGGTGCGTCGGTCATCGATCTGCAAAAGGAGTTCGACGAATATATGCGCTATCGTCCCGGGCAGTCCGTCTCCTGGGATCGCGTGCATCCCTGCGAGTACGGCTCCATGCTCATCGCCCGCGCCGTCTGGCGGGAACTGCAGAAAGCATGAAGGGGCGTGCGCTCTGTCCGCTGTTCGCGGCGGTCATGGCTGCGGGCTGTCTTTCGGGATGTTCTCTTCTGCCGAAGTACAGCGACCCTGCCCGCGTTGAGATCGGCGGGCAGACGTACGTCACGGGGTTCTACGACAACCTTTGGCCCGTCGGGATCACCGTCGGGGAGGACGAGCCTCCGGAATCGGAGAGCGAGTACCACTTCTGGTGGAAGGTCGCAAATGCGCCCTTCGATCTGTACTGCGCGCAGAATAAAGAGGCGCTGTACTGGAACCCCGCCGTCTATTGCAGGGAAAGCCAATTCGATGAGGTGAAGGATTACTATGCCGATCCTGAAAATTATCAGTATTATATCGGCAGGTATCTTGAAGACGATACGAGCGTCTTGCTGAGCGAAGAGGACGAGGCCTATGCCGAACGCGCGGTCGGATTCATCATGGAGTTGGATACCACGGTCGGCGTCGGCGGGATCTTTGACCCGTTTGAGGACAGAAAGGTCGCCTTGAACGTCGAATGGCTCGACTGGGACAGGGTGACCGTATACCGCGTGAGCAAGGACGGTTTTTTCACGACCCTGCACATGGAACTTGCCCTCTGTGACGGAGCCTTATACAGCGCGTTCTCCTACGATGAACAAACCGGTCAGACGATTTTTTACCGTTTTGACGAAGACGTGAGCGAGCATATGGCATCCCTGTTTGCCGCATACGGTTTGCTTGAAAATCAGAAAACTCCTTCCTGACAGGACATGGCGGCGGGCGCTTCCAACGAAGCGCCCGCCGTTTCTTTTGGAGCGAAAGGGTTTTCCCTTGAACAAGTTTTGTGCTTTGAAAATATCTCCGAAACGCACAATTCCCGGATCTTTAGTGTTTGCATCTGCACAAATCCCGCCAAACGGCGGGTTTTGTGCGTGACTGCTGTATGGAAAATCAATACCAATCGAACTTCGTTCCTCTGTCGAGGGTGGCGATCCGCTCCATCTCCTCATCGGAGAGGGAGAAGTCGAACACGGAGATGTTTTCGCGGATATGGTCGGGGTCGGAGGAGCCGGGGATCGCCACCACGCCGCGCTGCAGGTGCCAGCGAAGGATGACTTGCGCCGCCGTCCTTTGGTGCGCTTCGGCGATCTCCAAAATCGTCGGGTCGCTCAGGATCTCGCCCGTGTGTCCTCTGCCGCCGAAAGGGTACCACGCCTGCATGACGATGCCCAGATCGTGCATATAGGGCACGACGTCCTGTTCCTGATAGTAGATATGGATCTCGTTCTGTACGAGTGCAGGCATGATATCGACCTGTGCGATAAAGTCGTCGATCTCCTCGATGTACCAGTTGGAGAGGCCCAACGAGCGGATTTGTCCGCTTGCGACAAATTTCTCCATTGCCTTGTAAGCCTTTACGTCGTTGCGGTCGGGGTGATGCAGGAGCATCATGTCTACATAGCCGATGTTCAGCCTGTCGAGACAGCCCCGGATCGCCTCCTCGGGGTTTGCCATTTCGCTCCCCGGATAAATTTTCGTGATGACGAAGAGATCCTCGCGCTCGACGATGCCGTCGTCGATCGCTTCGCGGATGGCTTCGCCGATCTCCGTTTCGTTTCCGTAAGCGGAGGCGGTGTCAATGAGCCGCACGCCGCTCTCCAGCGCGGTGCGGACGGAGTTTTTCACGGTGTCGCCGTGCAGGGAATAGGTGCCGAGACCCAAAACGGGCATCTCATAGCCGCTGTTTAACGTCACATGGGCGCGCGGCCGTTTTCGCCGCTCTCTAAGTCAAAAGATGATACGTCGTTTTTGAGATCCAAGTCAAATTCCTCCAGCCATTGCGAAATTGTCTGCGCATCCTCGTTGCCCGAAAAGCGCCTGCCATCTCTCCATTCCGCATCCGGGGCGAGGGGATGAAGGTTATCGTCGCTCGAACCGATCCCGCTCGAATGAGAGGTGCAGAAAGGGATGATCGTCTTGCCCGAGAAGTCATAGCTCTCCAAGAAGGTATAAATGATCTTGGGCGCCTGTCCGTGCCAGATGGGATAGCCGAGAAAGACGGTGTCGTAGTCCTCCGTATTTTCCACGGAATTGGCGATCTCGGGGCGTGCGTCGGGGTCTGCCTGCTCCCGGTCGGCTCTGCCGCCGGTGTAGTATGCGAGATCCTCTTCGGTATAGGGCTCTGCGGGGACGATCTCATGCAGCGTGCCGCCCGTCTCTTCCGCAATGATCCCGGCAACGCCCTTCGTCGTACCCGTGCAGGAAAAAAAGGCGACGAGGATCTCTCCGCTTGCCGCGGCGGGCGGCGTTGCGGGCGGCGCGGATGGGGTACCCGCGTCGGAGGACGGCGCGCAGGCACAGAGCCCCGAACACAGGCAGACGGAGAGAAGGAATGCAAAAAATCCTTTCATCATGACCTCCCGATGGAAATTCTGTCTTTAGTATACCGTATTTTCGGTATGATCGCAAACAGTTATCTTCTATCATTTTCCATCGCCAAAAAGAATGATACATCCTGCTGTCTTGTCAATTTCATTTAATTCTGGATGAAACAATTCAAAAAAAAGTAAAAATATTTTTCGCCGAAGTATTGCCGAACGGCAAAAAGTGTGCTATAATACAGCCATCCGATAAATCGGACAGGGGGGAGGGAAAATGAAGATGAAGTGGATGCCCGCGCTGCTTGCGGGCGTGATGGGTACGACGTTCCTGCTCGGCGGCTGTGCGCCCCAGGTGACGCCCGACGTGGAGGCGCCGTCCTTTTCGGATGCGGCGGCGACGCTCACACTCTCCGGAAAGATCGACAAGGAGTCGGCTGCAAACCGCATCTCCCCCGATCTGTTCGGACTGTTTCTGGAGGACATCAACTACGCCTCCTTTGCGCTTGACAACAATCTTCTCATCAACGGTTCCTTTGAAAACCGCCAGACGACGCTTTCGGGCGGAAGGCTGCACGGCTGGAGCGCGACGGGCGCGTCGCTCGCGGCGGTGACGGAGGACGGCGTTCTCTCGGGCAACAGCGCCTTTATGAACGAGGACGGCTCCTACGTCGATGAAGAGCATCTCGAATTCTCTGCCGCGCAGGCCGGCGCGACGCTCGTCAACAGCGGGCATCCCATCGTCCCCATGGTGGCGGAAGAGGGCGTTTCGTACACGTTCTCGGCGTTCATCAAGGGATATACGGGCAAGATCGGACTTGCGCTCACCGACGGCAGCGACGTGTACGCCGAAGGGGAGATCGACGTGAGCGGCAGCGAATGGGTCAAGTATCAGACGACGCTCACGGCGACGGCTTCCGCGTCGGAAGATGTGTACTTCGAGATGACGTTTGAGGCGGCAGGTACCTGTTATCTCGATAACGTCATGCTCGAAACGCAAAACGCGAATAAAGCGACCGGCATCAAGCAGTATCTCTACGACGCCGTTGCGGCGCTCTCGCCCAAGTTCTTCCGCTTCCCGGGCGGCTGCATCATCGAGGGCAGAGCGGGTGCGCGCGACGAGTATTACGACTGGAAAAATTCCATCGGCGCGGTCGCCTCGGAGGGCGGAGACACCGTTCCCGCGTTTACATACACGCTGAACACGGACGGCACGACCTCGGAGGTCACCACCTACGGCGAACAGGCGACGCGCACCTACAATACCGACATCTGGGCGGGGACGACGTACTATCAGATGGAGTACGGTCTCGGCTTCTACGAATATTTCCTGCTGTGCGAAGAGTTGGGTGCCAAGGCGATCCCCATCGTCAACTGCGGTCTGAGCTGTATGGTGCAGGACGGCGGCGGACACTCTCTCAAAGGGCGGCACGGGAACGGCGTCGAGGACTTCATCCGGGATGCGTTCGACCTCGTCGCCTTTGCCAAGGGCGATCCCGGATCCTCCGACGAGAACGAGGCGTACTGGGCGCAGGTTCGCGTCAACATGGGGCATCCCGAGCCGTTCGAGATGGATTATATCGGCATCGGAAACGAGCAGTGGGGGCTCTATTACCGCTACTATTACGAGCAATTCGTCGTCGCCTTCGCGGAGAAGGCGCAGGAGAACGATCTCTACGGCAGCGTCCGCCTCATCGTCGGAAACTGCACGATGTTCGAACACTGCGAGGATCCCGATCTCGGCCGCAAGGGGGCGGCGCAGAACGCGGCGAACGAGTTCGTCAACCTGCAGAACGGCAACCAGAACAACACGGTCGGAATGTACCGTCTTGCCGACTACGGCGTGGTCGACCAGCACTATTACGTCAACTACACCGATCTGTTCTCCAATCACGATCTCTACGATTCCTATCTGCGTCCCGACGACGATCTGTACAACTACTATGACGTCTTTGTCGGCGAATATGCGGCGAACACCAACATCGTGCGTTCGCCGGGCGGGCAGGGCGTCGTCAAGGATACGATGCAGTTCGCGGGCGGCGAAAGCAGCACCTGGATCAACGCGCTCTCCGAAGCCGCGATGATGACGGGCTTCGAACGCAACGGCGACATCGTCAAGCTCGCTGCGTACGCGCCCATGTTCGGCAACCTGAACGGCGGCCGTCAGTGGGCGGTGGATATGATGTATTACACGCAGAATGAGCTTGTCCGCACGCCGAGTTACTATGTGCAGCAGCTTTTCATGCAGAACAGCGGCGACTACAAAGTCGCCTCCGAGATGGAGTACGCGTCGGGCGCCGCGCCCACCGTCACGTTCTCGGGCAGCAACCCGAGCGGCTCCTCGCGCGAAGTCAATCAGCTCTACTTTGTGACGAGCGCGGACGAGGAGACGGGGGATATTCTCATCAAGATCGTCAATGCGGGCGAGACATCCGTAAGACTCAACGTCTCGCTCGGGCGTCTGGACGTAAAACTTGCCAACATCGCCGAAGTGCGCGAGGTGACGGGCTTTACCTATGCGGACGCCAACACCCTCGACGGCGAAAACGTGACGCCGACGAAGAGCTACACGATCGGCAATTTCTCGGGGGGCAATACATTCGGGTACGAGGTGAAGCCGTTGAGCGTGACCGCCATCCGCGTCCGCACGCGCTGACCTTTTTGCCGGGTGCATGGATACGTCTTTGCACCAAACTATATGGGGGGAGACCCGCGCATTCGCATGGATGCGCGGGTCTTGTTTTCCGGGAGCGGGCGCAAAAATTTTTTCTCCCGTGCGGGGCGCAACCGCCCGAGAATGATTGACGAAGCCGCTCCGTTCGTGTATAATATCAATGTGTTTGCGGGCAGCGGCGCGGAACGAGGGGAATGAGTGCGCCGCCGGAAAAGTGGTTTGCGGCAAAATAATACGCGGGCTTCCGCGTAGAAGATACAGGAGAAGGCATGATCACACACGGTAACGAAATCAAGTTGTTTGCGGGCAACTCCAACAGACCCCTCGCGGAGGCGATCGCCGCCAAGCTCAACACGGCGCTCGGCGCGATCGAAGTGGGCAAGTTTTCGGACGGGGAGACGAGCGTTCACATCGCAGAGACGGTGCGCGGACGCGACCTCTTTATCATTCAGTCCACGTCGACGCCCGTCAACGACAACCTCATGGAACTGCTCATCATGATCGACGCGGCAAAGCGCGCATCTGCCGGGCGCATCACGGCGGTCATGCCCTATTTCGGC
>CALVWN010000082.1 GCA_944367415.1 uncultured Clostridia bacterium
CATACACCATGTACTTGCGAATGCCCGTATGCTCGTCATACTGACGTTCTTCACGGAACTGCAATTCGACTTTCTTCACGCCGTCGCTGAAAAGTTTTTCCAACGCTTCATAGCCGCCCACGTCGGATGCCTTGAAATGAACTTCCGAGATACTTCCACGGAATACGGCGGGCAGTATGTATTCCCAATACTGCTTGCCGTCTGATTTGTTGGCGTAACGCCTGCGGACAACATAAATCTTCGGTATCTCGATTTTCTTTTCCTCGTCTGCCGCGCTCTCCGTTCCGTCCATTGCTGCAAGTGCTTCCGTCGCTTCCATTGCTTTCATGATCTGCGATACACTTTCCGTCTGCGCGCTTGCACTCTGTTCGGCTTTAGCTTCTTCCAACACATTCACTTCGTTCTTTGCCATTTTGCTGCTTTTTCTCCTTTGCGTAAGGTCGCCACCAAATAAATAATGCGAAAACAGACCACCCGCAAGGGAAAATCTATTTTCGCATTTAATACTACACTATAAGGTTTGTCCGATCGGGCGGCATTTGCTTGACGGATGGGTGCGGCTGTGCTATAATACATCCGCCTGAACGGAAAGAGAACTCTGACCGCAAAGGGGACGAGAACGATATTTTGCACGCATTTTCGGCGTGCTTTCTCCCCTTGCGCTTCGGGCAAGGGGATTTTTTATGGAAGAAAAGCGCATCGCCGTCCTTTCGGTCATCGTCGTAAAACGCGAATCGGCGGAAAAACTCAACGCATATCTGTCTGCCTTCGGCGAATACATCGTCGGCAGAATGGGAATCCCTTACCGCGAGAAAAACGTCTCCGTGCTGTGCGTCGTGCTCGATGCGCCCGCCGCCGTCGTCAACGCGCTGACGGGGAAGATCGGTCAGCTCGACGGGGTGACCGCCAAGACGCTGTTCAGTCAATTTTGAAAATTTTTAAGTTCGGAGGATCTTATGAAGAAACAATTTTTTGCGGCCGCCGGTGCGCTCATGATGAGCGCGGCGCTCCTCGCATTTGCCGCCTGCACAACGCAGCCCGATGACTCGGATGACGATCATGACGGTGACGTCGGCGGGGAAACGAGGACATACTCCGTCTATGCGCCAGCCGGCGCGCCCGCGCTCGCCCTTGCCAACGCGGTGAAAGAACAGGGAGACGGAACACAGTTCGCATTCCATATCGTGGCGTCGGATACCATCACGGCGCAGGTCACGGGCGCGGAGCCTGCGGCGGATTTCTGCGTGCTTCCCGTCAATGCGGCGGCAAAGCTGCTCGGTTCGGGCGAGGCCTATCAGATGCTCGGCACGGTGACCAACGGCAATATGTACTTCCTCACGACGGGGGAGAACGCCGCCATCACGTCCGAGAACATTTCGTCGCTCGTCGGCAAGACGGTGGGCGTCGTGCAGCTCACCAACGTGCCCGGGCTGACGCTGCAGGCGGTGCTCGCAGAGTACGATCTCGACGTCAATATCGTCGGCAACGACGGCACGACCGACGCCGCGGCGGTCAACCTCAAGGCGTTCGATGCGGCAAACGTCACGCCTGCGGGCGGCTGCGACTACTATCTCTGCCCCGAGCCCGCCGCGACGACCAAGATCGGCGGTACCGCGACGTCCGCCAATCCCTTCAAGATGGCGGGCAGCCTGCAGGAGCTGTACGGCGAGGGCGGATATCCGCAGGCGGTCATGGTCGCCAGGAAGTCGGTCATCGACAGCGACGGCGCGGCGGTCGGCGCCATGATCTCCTATATGGAGGGGAGCGACGAGTATCTCGCCTCCGTCACCGGGGAAGAGGTCGTCGGCGTGCTTGCGGACTGCTACACGGAGGGCATGACCCCTTCGCTCAACGCGAAGAACCTCAACGAAACGGTCATCGCCAACTGCTCGGTGCGCTTCACGGCGGCGCAGGACTGCAAGGAGACCGTCAACGCCTTCCTCGCGCAGCTCATCGCGGTCAATCCCAACTTCACAAGCGCCGTCTCGGACGCATTCTACTACGCCGGATAACGTATGACAAAGCGGAACGCGCTCTTTTCGGCGCTCGCGATCGTCGCGCTCTGGCTCGCGTGGATGGTCGCGTACGCCTGCGTGAAGAATGACTATGTGCTTCCCTCCTTTTGGGATGCCTGTGCGCAAATGGGACGCCTCCTCGCGAGCGCGTCCTTTTGGCGCGCCTTCGGGAATACCTTCCTGCGCACCCTGTGGGCGTTTCTCATTTCGCTCGCGCTCGGCGTCGCGATCGCGGTCGCGTCGCACCTTTGGGGCTGCGTGCGCGCTTTTCTCGCACCCGTTATCTCCGTTTTGCGTACCGTGCCCACCATGGCGATCATTCTCATGCTGCTTCTGTGGACGACGCCCGCCGTCGCGCCCGTCGTCGTCTCCGCGCTCGTGCTCTTTCCCGCCGCCTATTCGGCGGCGCTCGCCGCGCTCGACGACGTGGGGGAGGAATACGGCGAAGTCGTGCGCGCCTTCCGCGTGCCGCTCGCAAGGCGGATCGGGAAGATGTACCTGCCGCTCGCCGCGCCCGTGCTCCTGAAACAGGCAGGCGGCATCTTCTCGCTCGGGCTGAAAGTCGTCATCTCGGGGGAAGTGCTCGCCTCGACCTATCGTTCGCTGGGCGGCATGATGCAGGAGGCGAAGATGTTTCTCGAGATGCCGACGCTCATGGCGCTCACCCTTCTCGTGCTGCTGCTCGGCTTCGCGCTCGAGGGCGCGTGCCTGCTCGCCTATCGGCTCATCGTGAGGTGGAGACGATGAAACTCGAACACGTCACCAAGAAATACGGTACACGCACCGCGCTCGACGACGTCTCGCTCTCGCTGGAGGCGGGCGAACTCGTCGCCGTGCTCGGCGAGAGCGGCGCGGGCAAGACGACGCTTTTGAACGTGCTCGCGGGACAGACTTCCTGCGAGGGAAGCGTCGAGGGCAGGCTGCCCTGTTCCTATCTCTTTCAGTCGCCCAAGCTCCTGCCCAATCTCACGGCGGAGGGGAACCTGAAGTTCGTCCTCCCGGACGGGCTGCGCGGCGAAGTCAGACAAATGCTCGGGAAGGTCGGGCTTTCGGGGCGGGAAGGGGCCTATCCGCACGAACTCTCGGGCGGCGAGCGGCAGCGCGTCGCCATCGCGCGCGCATTTTTGTATCCGCACGAGATGCTGCTCATGGACGAGCCGTTTTCCTCCCTCGATCTCTCGCTGAAAAAATCGCTCCTGGAGCTTGTCGCCGCGCTTTGGAAGGAGCGCCGCCAGATCGTCGTCTTTGTCACGCATGACGTGCACGAAGCGGCCGTGCTCGCGCGCCGCGTCATCGTGCTTCGCAGGGGGCGCGTCGTGCTCGATCATCCGATCGAGGGCGATCCTCCGCGCGACTTTTTTGCCCGCCTGCCCGCCGAGGAACCCCTTGTGCGCGCCCTCACCGCGGAATAAGAATTTCCCGATCTTTCAAAAGCCCTCATAAGAGGGCTTTTTTCCATGAAAAAAATTTAACTGTACAAAATAAAAATGTCATATATTTTGTTGACATTTTATCATGGTCGTGTTAGAATACTGTCATAGAATTTTATTACAATGCTGCGCCGTAGGGCGCGGCGGAGGGGAAGGAATATGAAGAAAGCCAAGCAGCGGAACGCAGACGGAATGATGCCGCTCGAAGGGGAGATCCCGCAGCCCGTTCGCAAGAAGGGCAGGCTGCGCCTCAAGGCGAAGCATCACCGCCGTCTCGTCAAGGGGCTTGCGGCAGCGTCTGCCTGCGCCATTCTCGTGGGCGGGGCATTCGGCATCAACGCGCTCTTTTCCAAAGAGGCGGCCCCGAACACCGTGCAGGACGGATTCTCCACGGTGCTTTACGAGCTTCCGACGGACGGCTCGACGCCCGATCTTCATTCCGCACTCGAAAATATCGGCTATATGAACGCGCGCTTCCGCGCGCAGCCCGTCTGGTACTCGGAGATGGCGGGCACTGTCGATACCATCCTCAGCCAGCAGGTCAATACCTGGAAGCAGTATGCGGACGGCGTGCTCATCCAGACGGATATCACGACTTCCAGCCTCGTCAATTCCGCAAAGCAGTTCTGCTGGGTGGGCGACCGCGTCATCTGGCGGGAGGCGGCGGGCGGCCCTTCCACCTATAACGGCGTGAACACCGTCTGGAAGGAGGGCGAACCGTACGCAAACCTCTCGGTGGAGGAGTTCAAGGAGACGCGCGGACTTCCCGGAACGGAGTTCTCCGTCTATATCATCAACGAGGACACGCTGCTCGACGCGTCTGCCGTCACGGACAACGGCGACGGAACGTATACGCAGACGTACTACCTCGATCCCGCAACGGACAAGGCGCCCGCCTACTACGTCAATCAGATGGCGTTCACGGGCGGTCTCAGCGCGCTGCCCGTCTTCGAACACATCACCGTCACCTATACCTTCGACGCGACCTGGCAGGTGCTTTCCTCCGACATCGACGAGGCGTATACCGCCAACAAGGGCGTCAACGCAAAGTGTACGGCTGCCTATCACACCGTCTATGAATACGGTACCGACCGCGCGTATTCGACGGCTTATGATGACTATTTCAAAGATTATGCCGACAAACCAACGACGGGTGCGCCCGACGAGGCGCTGACCGCGGCAGACTGTCTCGCCGAAGCGTTCGGCCCCGTCTTGAGCGGCCCTTGTGCGTTCTCCGTCGCCCTCACCGTCGGCGATACCGTGCAGGAGGGCATCGTCTATGCGGATGTTTCCGATCTGTCCGCGCCCGAGCTGCGCGCGTCGTTCGGTACAATCGGTCTATGGTACACGGACGGACAGATCTATCTTCGCTACGGCGACGGCGTCAAAGTCAGATGCTCCGCGCAGGAACTTGCCGCAATGCTTCCCGCTTCGGAGGGGGCATTTGAGACGGACGATCTGCTCGCACAGCTCGGCAGCGGCGAATTTACGCTCGCGGAGGACGGGCGGAGTGCATCGCTTGCCTCCACGCTCGAGTTGTTCGGGCTGCGTATTCCCGTTCTGTTCACATTTGACATTTCGGAAGGGGGCGACGTCGCGCTGCGGGAGGTGACGGGCACGATCGCTGTCGATCGGCTTGAGATCGGTGCGCAGCTCGCCTTTACCCAGGAGACGCTTCCCGCGCTGACGCAGGCGCAAAAAGAGGAATTTGTGCCGCTGCTGCCCTATGTGACATCGGTCGCCGAGATCTTCTCGGGCGATGCCGTCTCGCTCGCGTTCGGCTATTCGGCGGAGAATTTCTCCCTCACGGGCAGCGCAGATATTGCGCTCCGGGGCGATTTCCTCGTGCGCGGAACGCTCGATCTCGTCTATGGTACCGCAAAAAAGACGCTGGATTTTGCGTTCGCGGACGGGATCGTCTACCTCACGATGGACGGCATCCGCCTCAAAGCGGACGCAGAGGAGGCGATCGCCTTCCTCGATGGCTTTATCGCGCTTCCCGCGCTGCCGCAGCTCCCCGAATTTTCCGTCGCGCAGCTGCTCGGAACACTGCTCTCGCCCGACTTCGCCGCAAACTTTGCACTCTCCGAGGGCGACAATGCCGTTGAGATCTTGCTCAACGGGACGCAGCTGTGCAAGGCATTCGGCATCGACCTCGCGCTCGGCGACGTGCAGCTCGCGCTCTCCGAAGGCAAACTCACCGCCACCGCGCTCGGCGCGCAGATCGCCGTGACCGCAGGCGAGAAATTCACGTTCACCACGGACGGTTACGTCGACGTGGTCGGCCTCGCGCAGAATGTGATGGCGCTGTTATCGCAGGATTATCTCGCCGCGAATGTCGCATACAGCGCGGGCGATCTGTCCGTGCGCGGCACGATCACGTTGGACACCAAGACGCTTGCCGCCAAGGGCACGCTCACGCTCGGTTACAAGTCGGCAAGCAAGACGATCAATATTCTCTATGCAGACAATGCCGTCTATGTGGAAGTGGAGGGCATCCGTCTCACGGCAAAGGTCGAGGAACTCGCTGCGCTGCTTGCGAGCGCGCTCGGGCTTGATCTTAATGTCTCTCTGCCCGAGGGGGATCTGCTCGAACAAATCCTCTCGCTCAATTTTGAAGAGCTTGTTTCTCTCTCTGAAAATGGCAGCGCCGTTGAGATCTTGCTCAACGGAACGCAGCTTTGCAAGGCGTTCGGCATCGACCTCGCACTCGGCGACGTGCAGCTCGCGCTCTCCGAAGGCAAGCTCGCCGCCACCGCGCTCGGCGCACAGATCGCCGTGACGGCGGGCGAGAAATTCACGTTCAGCACGGACGGCTACGTCGACGTGGTCGGTCTTGCGCAGAATGTGATGGGGCTTTTGTCGCAGGACTATCTCGCGGCGAATGTCGCATACGCCTCGGGCGATCTGTCCGTGCAGGGCACGATCACGTTGGACACCAAGACGCTCGCCGCAAAGGGCACGCTCACGCTCGGTTACAAGTCGGCAAGCAAGACGATCGATATTCTCTATGCAGACAATGCCGTCTATGTGAAAGTAGAGGGCATCCGTCTTACGGCAAAGGTCGAGGAACTCGCGGCGCTGCTTGCAAGCGCGCTCGGGCTTGATCTCAATGTCTCTCTGCCCGAAGGAGATCTGCTCGAGCAAATCCTCTCGCTCAACTTCGAAGAACTCGTCTCCATTTCCGAGGGCGACAATGCCGTTGAGATCTTGCTCAACGGGACGCAGCTTTGCAAGGCGTTCGGCATCGACCTCGCGCTCGGCGACGTGCAGCTCGCACTCTCCGAAGGCAAGCTCACCGCCACCGCGCTCGGCGCGCAGATCGCCGTGACCGCAGGCGAGAAGTTCACGTTCACCACGGACGGCTACGTCGACGTGGTCGGCCTCGCGCAGAATGTGATGGGGC
>CALVWN010000083.1 GCA_944367415.1 uncultured Clostridia bacterium
GTTCATCGCGCCCATGGTGCTCTCGACGATGCCGAAAGAAAAATGGCCGAGCGCCTGCATCGGGTGCAGGAGCTGCGAAAAAGTCTGCCCGCAGCAGATCAGAATTTCCGAGATGATGCGGGATTTCACCAACAGATTGCAAAAAGAGGACTGATCGGGAGGTTTTGATATGATCGAACAAGTTTTACAAAGACACAACGTTTCCCTTCGCGGGAAGATCACGGCAAAGATGCTCGTATCTTTGGGTATCGTGGCGCTTGCGGTGCTGCTGCCCCAGCTCGTCCACGCGGCGCTCGGCGCGCCGGGCGGCGTCCAATGGCTGCCCATGTACCTGCCCGTGCTGCTCGGCGGCTGTCTTTTGGGCTGGCAGTGGGGACTGGGCGTCGGCATCCTTTCGCCCCTCGTGAGCTTCGCTATTACGGCGCTTGCGGGAAGCCCCATGCCCGCAGCGGCGCGCCTGCCCTACATGATCGCGGAGCTTGCGGTGTTCGCCGCCGTGTCGGGGCTGTTCTCGCGCAGGATCGCCGAAAACGGCTGGATGGCGTTCCCCGCCGTGCTTCTGGCGCAGGTCGCGGGAAGGCTTGTCTTCCTCGCCCTCGCCGCAATCTTTGAGAGCGTCTCGCCGCTCTCTGCCGCGGCGGTGTGGTCACAGATCCAGACGGGGCTTTTGGGGCTTCTTCTGCAGGCGGTGCTCGTGCCCTTCCTCGTGATGGGCGTGCGCCTGCTTCTCGTGCGGGAGAAAAAATGATGCATCTGCGCGCACTCGGCAACACCGGCATCCGCGTCAGCGAGATCGGGCTGGGATGCGAGGGATTTCTCGAAAAGGATGAGACGTTCACGAGAAATCTGTTCGCGCTCGCGCTCGATCATGGCGTCAACTGCATGGATCTCTACAGCCCCGACCCCGATCTGCACAGGCGGGTGGGACGCGTGCTCGGGGCACGCCGCAAGGAGTTCGTCTATCAGGCGCACCTTTGCACCGTCTGGCAGGACGGGCAGTACAAGGCGACGCGCAACTTAAAAGAGGTCGTCGCCTCCTTCGGGCGGATGCTTGAAAACCTTGACACCGACTACGTCGACGTGGGGATGATCCACTATGTGGATTCCCTCGCTGTCTGGAAAAACATTGCGGAAAACGGCATCCTCGACTATGCCAAAAAGTGCAAAGCGGAGGGGAAGATCCGCCACATCGGGATGAGCAGCCACAATCCCGAGGCCGCCCTCGCGGCGGTGAAGAGCGGGGCGATCGAGGTGCTCATGTTCTCGGTCAATCCCTGCTACGATCTGCTCCCCGGAGACGAGGACGTCAACAAGCTGTTCGAGGAGACGAGCTACAATAGGCCTCTCTTCAACCTCGACCCCGCCCGTGAGGAGCTGTACGAGACCTGTCAGCGCATGGGGGTGGGCATCACGGTCATGAAGGTGTACGGCGGGGGCGACCTGCTCACCGACAACTCCCCCGCGGGCAAGGCGATGACGCCCGTGCAGTGCATCCACTACGCGCTCACCCGTCCCGCCGTGTCGAGCGTCATGATCGGCGCGCACTCCGCAAAGGAGCTTGCGGCGGCGCTCGAATATGAGGACGCGGATGAGGCGGCGCGCGACTACGCCTCCGTGCTCGCCTCCTTCCCCAAGATGAGCTGGAAGGGGCACTGTATGTACTGCGGTCACTGCGCGCCCTGCCCCAAGCACATCGACGTCGCGACGGTCACCAAGTTTTACAACCTCGCCCGCGCGCAGGGGAAGGTACCCGAGACGGTGCGCGAGCACTACGCGGCGCTCTCCGCCAAGGCGGGCGACTGCATCGCGTGCGGCGCGTGCGAGAAACGCTGCCCCTTCGGCGTGAAGATCGTCGAAAATATGCGCGCCGCCAAGGCGATGTTCGGCGCATAAGGAGGGCATATGGCCGGGAAAGAAAACGATCTGCTTCCCCTGCTCGCGCGGCGGCTGAAAGAGGAGGGCCTCTCCTGCATCCTCGTGTGCGGGGAGAAGACGCTTGTAAGCCGCGAGCGGGGGATCAGACCGCTGCTTGCGTGGATCGGTGCGGGCGAGGACGTCGCGGGCGGCAGTGCCGCCGACCGCATTGTGGGCAAGGCGGCGGCGCTTCTTTATGCGTACATGGGCGTGAAGGAGGTGTATGCGGACACGCTCTCCGAGAGCGGGCTGCACGTCCTGCGGGAACGCAATATCCGCGTCGGATACGGTACGCTCACGCCGCGCATTATCAACCGCGCGAGGACGGGGCTTTGCCCGATGGAGGAGGCGGTGCTCGCCGTCTCCGACCCCGCCGAGGCGGTCATTGTCCTCCGCGAACAGGCAAAGCGGCTCGCCGCCTTGACAAATTGAGCGAGGCGTGCTATCATATCTCCAAAAGGAGGAAGGTATGCCGTTTATCGATTGCAGGACGTCCGTGACGCTCACGGACGAGAAGAAGGAAATCATCAAGCAGAGATTCGGGCAGGCGATCACGACGCTGAAAAAGCCCGAGAGCTATCTCATGGTGGGGATCAGAGACGGGTACGATCTCTGGTTTGCGGGCAAGCGCTGCGAAGCGGGCGCCTATGTCTCGGTGAGTCTGTTCGGAAAGGCGTCGCCCGCCGACTGCGAGCGCATGACCGCCATCGTCTGTGACATCCTGAAAGAGGAGGCGGGCATCTCTCCCGCGCAGACGTACGTCACCTACCACCCCGTCGCCGACTGGGGCTGGAACGGATCCGACTTCTGAAAAATACCGCCGCCGTGCAGACTTGCACGGCGGCGGTGCTTTTTGATTCAGTTGGCTGCGCCCGCGCGGACGCGGCGGCGCTTGGGTGCGGCGCGCTTCTCTGCGGGGATCTCGCC
>CALVWN010000084.1 GCA_944367415.1 uncultured Clostridia bacterium
ATCCTGCATACCTCCTGTTTTTTTTTTTTTTTTAACGCGCGCCGAACGGCACGCGGAATCTGATCCATGAACACCGTCCGAGCTTTGACTTCGCGGGGCGGTGAAGCTGTGTTATGCGACGCCTTGCATCTTTCGACGCCGCCTGTTCAAACCTGCGCACGATGTCTCCATCGTTTTGCGGCAACAGCCCATATCCCCGTAGTAGCCTTACCTACCGGTTATTCCCTTGTACCCGGATTATAACCCGATTTGGGGGAGCTGTCAACCCTTTTGGAAAAAATAATTGTGGCAAGCGCGTGAAAAATTCGCCGCTTTTCCTTCGCAAATCTTTTTGCGAGTGTTATAGATCTTGCCGCAAGGAAAGTCGCGCCTTTCCGCAGCGGGACTCAATTTGCAAATACTTTTGCTTACGGGGAAAGGGTGAATTGACGCGAGTTAAAATTGTAAGCCCCGAAATTCGCGTCAAGAGGGAAAACGAGCCGCAGTCAGCGCGAAACGCGTGCGCGGCGGCGTTTTCCCTAAACCTCACGGCAAAGATTTTTGCCTTTGCAAAAAGATTTGCGTGAACTTTTTCCGCGCCTTTGCGCGAGAAAATCCGCGAGCCTTAAAGTATATGCTCCATCCCCTCCCGCTCCGAGCGGCGGTAGAAGATCGCCTTTCTTCCGATGACCGCGACGACCTCCGCACCGAGCAGGTCGGCGGCGTTCTGTGCCATCGTGTCCGCATCCGCCTCGGCGGCGGGCAGCACGTTCACCTTGATGATCTCCCGCGCGTCGAGCGCCTCGGAGAGCGTCTTTAACAGGTTGTCGGAGATCCCCCCTTTGCCGATCTGCGTGACGGGCGAAAGGTTCGCTGCAATGGACTTTAACTTGCTTCTCTCTTTGCTTGTCATAACTGCTCCTTATTCGACGGGCGTGAACGTATATCCGCAGTCGTACGCCATCACGCCCTGTTCGTTGACGACGACCATTTTGACCCCGCACGCCTGCATGACAGGCGCGAGCGTCCGCAATTCCGCAAAAAAGAAATTTTCATCCGCGACGAGAAAGTCGAAGAAAAACCCCTCCGTCTCGCCGTAGCCGAACCCGACGTTCATGGCGACGAGTTCCCCCTCGGGATCGGGCGCAAGGGGCGCGCTCCTGACGTTTTCAAGATACCACAGAAACGCATAGAGACGTTCGTCATCCCCCTGCACGCCCGGAAGGTACAGATAGATGAAGGAATACCGCCCGATCCACCACGGCTCCGTCACCCGCCCGTCCTGCATGACGAGGGAGGAACGCTCCATGAGCGACACGTCGGGCGCCTGCGTCAGCCCCTCGGAGAGAAAGCGGCGGTAGGGAAGCTGTTCCCCGTCCGCGCCGCCCGGATAGCCGTATCCCGTCGTATAGGGCGAGACGAACCGCTCCGCCTGACGATAGCCCATCTGAAACGCCGCCGCGTATGCCGCGACCGCCTTTGCAAGCTCCTCCCGCGAGAGCATCCCGCGGGGATCCGACGTCATCTCCGTCCGCACGATCGCGCACAGCGCCGCATATTCCCCGACGTCCTCCGCCATACAGCGGAAGAAGTCGTCGATGCGCTCCTCCTCGCTGTCGTCCTCCCCGATATAGAGAAACAGTACAGGCAGATCTTCCGCATTTACGCCGAGACGTCCCACGCATTTTGTGTCAAACTTGCTTTTATACGCAACGACGTGCGCGGGCAGAAGACAGGATGCACCCCAGCCCGCCGTGCGGACGGGCGACGTCTGTGCCATCGCACATTGCATGAGCGCGCGCTCCGTGAGACAGGCGACGGGCGAGTTGCGCCAGTCGCCGCGCAGATACAGCCAATACTTCCCCTCCCGAACGGTGCCGTAGAACTCGAGCGGAACGTAAATTTTGGAGAGTTGTTCGTTGACGATCGCGTTGAGCGCCTCCTGATCGCCCGCGTCGATGCAGGCGGCAAGATCGTTGAGCCGCTCCGAAATGCGATCCCAGAAATAGCCGATGCACCTGCGGAAGCTCCACGCATCGTCCTCCCCGCAGCGCAGATAGCAGGTGCCGTCCAGCGCCATCTCTGCATGATGCCCCTCGAGATCGGATGTATCGTCCTCCTCGTAGTGAAGGCATCCGGGGCAGACGCGGTCGACGTGGCGCGATAAGACGGCGTCGTACTCCTCGCCCGTATAGAGATTGACGCGCACCTCGAAGGCGCGTTCGGGATGGGAAATGACGAGGTGCCTGTCCTCCATGCGCTCATAGAGGAAATCGGGCGCCATGCACCGCTCCTCTTTGAGCTGCTTCACATCCGCCTCCCCCGCCGATACGAGATCGTCGAGCGTCACGCCGTCGGGCAGAAGGTAGTAATTCCATTCATAGAAAAACGCGCGCAGCCCCCTTTCCATACCCCCTCCTCGTCAAGGAATGTATTCGAATTCCACGTCGCCGACGATGACCGTGTCTCCCTCGCGGCACCCCATGTCCGCGAGCGCCTTGAACACGCCCCGCGTCTTGAGCATCCGGTGGAAATACGCCATCGAGTCGGGGTTGTTGAGCACGACGTTGCGGCAGAGCAGATCGACCAGCCCGCCCGTGACGACGAACGCGCCCGTCTCGTCCCGCGCAATGTCGAATTGCCAGGTGTCCTCCTCTTCAAAGGCGAACTCATCGGAGGGAATGCGCTCCGCGGGCGGCAATGTTTCGAGCATCGCCCAGACGGCGGCGAGCAGCTCCTTCGTTCCCTCGCCGCGCACGGCGGAAATTTTGCAGACGGGGAGATCGGGATGCGCCGCCGCAAAGCGCGCCGCGTTCTCCTCCGCGCCCGCGCAGTCGCACTTGTTGAGCACGGCGATCTGCGGCAGGGCGGCGAGTTTTTCGGAATATGCGCGCAGCTCCGCGTTGATCTTCTCGAAGTCGTCGAGCGGGTCACGCCCCTCCGTGCCCGCGATGTCGAGCACATGGCAGATCATGCGGGTGCGCTCGATGTGGCGCAGGAAGTCATGCCCCAGCCCCGCGCCCTGCGCCGCGCCCTCGATGAGTCCCGGAATGTCGGCAACGACGAAGGAATTTTCGTAATAGCGTACCACCCCGAGGTTAGGCGAGAGCGTCGTGAAGTGGTAGTCGGCGATCTTGGGGCGCGCCGCGGAGATCTTGGAGAGCAGCGTCGACTTGCCCACATTGGGGAACCCGACGAGCCCCACGTCGGCGATGACCTTCATCTCGAGGATGATGGTATGCGGCTTGACCTGCATCCCCTTCTGGGCGAAGTTGGGCGCATGGCGGCGGGCGGTCGTGAAGCGCACGTTGCCCTTTCCGCCCCGTCCGCCGGCAAGAAGCAGAATTTTCTCGCCGCTCTCATAGGCGTCGCAGATGATCTTGCCGCTCTCGGCGTCGCGCACGAGGGTGCCGCAGGGCACTTTTAAGACGACGTCCGCGCCGCGCTTACCGAAGCACTGGTTGGAACCGCCGCGCTCGCCGTTCTCCGCATAGTATTTGGAGGTATAGCGATAGGCGAGCAGGTCGTGGACGTTCTCATCCGCCATGACGTAGACGCTGCCGCCGTCGCCGCCGTCGCCGCCGTCCGGGCCGCACGCGGGCTTGCCCTTGTATGCCTTGAAGGAATTCATGCCGTCGCCGCCGTCGCCCGCCTTGACGGTGACGCGCACTTTGTCGGTAAAGATCTTGTTGTCCATACCGCAAGTATAGCAATTTTTCCCGGAAAAGGCAAGATGTTTTTCCCGCCCCGATGCATCAAAAAATATTTTTGAGATCTTTTGTGAAATTATCGTCCTTTTTGTTAGAAAGAACGCATCCTGCGGTATAATAGAGTAAGGAGACGCTCATGTTTGATTATTTACTGTTCCTGTTGGTGCTCATCCCCTTCCTCGCGCTGGCGGGGTGGGCGTCCGCGCGCGTCAACCGCGTCTATGCCAGATACGACCGCGTGCAGACGCTCTCGTGCATGACGGGTTATGACACGGCGACGCGCCTCATGCGCCGCCACGGGGTGACGGACATTGCCGTCAACCGCGTGGAAGGCAGGCTCACCGATCACTACAATCCGGGAAAACGGCTCGTCAACCTCTCGATGAGCACCTACGGAAGCGCCTCGGTCGCGGCGGTCGCCGTCGCGGCGCACGAGGTGGGACACGTCATGCAGAGCCGGACGGGATACGTCCCCTACAAGATCCGCACCGCCCTCGTTCCCGTCGCGAACGTCGGCTCCCGCCTCGCCCTGCCGCTCGTCCTCGTGGGACTTCTGCTCGACATCTTCTGGACGACGGCGCCCCTTCCCTACGGACAGTGGGCGGTCTATCTGGGCATCGCCCTCTACGGGCTGTCGACGCTCTTCATGCTCGTCACGCTGCCCGTCGAATTCAACGCCTCCCGTCGGGCAAAAAAGATGCTCATTGAGGAAAATATCCTGACGGAGGAGGAACTCCCCGGCGCGAGCAAGGTGCTGTCCGCCGCGGCGCTCACCTATGTCGCCTCCATGCTCGTATCGCTCCTGTACTTCCTGCGGTTCGCGCTCGTCTTTGCCTCCCTCGTCAAACGTAATTGAGTTTCGCAACATGAAAAAAACGCCCCGCGGGGCGTTTTTTGTTACATTCTCTCCCGGATCGCATGGAGGAACTGTTCGGAGGAGAGCTTTTTGGGCGTGACGCCCTCTTTTGATAAGAGCTGCACGAGATCGCCCGTCATCTCCCCCGCCTCGATGACGGAGAGGGTCGCGCGTTCGAGGCGGTCGGCGAAGGCGACGAGATCGTCAAGCCCGTCCAGCTCGCCGCGCTTTCTGAGCGCGCCCGTCCAGGCGAAGATGGTCGCGACCGAGTTGGTGGAGGTCTCCTCGCCCTTGAGATATTTGTAGTAGTGCCGCGTCACGGTGCCGTGCGCCGCCTCGTATTCGTATTTTCCGTCGGGGGAGACGAGTACCGAAGTCATCATGCCGAGGGAGCCGTAGGCGGTGGCGACCATGTCGCTCATGACGTCGCCGTCATAGTTCTTGCACGCCCAGAGGATGCCGCCCTCCGAGCGGATGATGCGCGCGACGGCGTCATCGATGAGGGTGTAGAGATACCACAGCCCCTTCTCCTCGAACTGTGCGCGGTACTCCTCGTACACTTCCGCGAAGATCTTTTTGAACTGACCGTCATACACTTTGGAGATGGTGTCCTTGGTCGCGAAGATCATGGGCAGCCCCTGCTCGAGCGCATAGCGGAAGCAGGCGTGCGCAAAGGAGCGCACCGAATCGTCGCAGTTGTGCATCCCCTGTACGACGCCCGACGTGCCGTTGAAGTCGTGCACGAGCTTTCTTGCGATCTCCCGCCCCTCCTTGTCCTCGGTGACGAGGTACACCTTGTTGCCCTCGGCGGCGATGCCGTCCACGGCGGAATACACGTCACCGTAGGCATGACGGGCGAGCACGATGGGCTTCTTCCAGGTGGGGATGTAGGAACGGATGCCGTCCGCAAGGATGGGCGCGCGGAACACCGTTCCGTCGAGGATGCGGCGGATGGTGCCGTTGGGGCTCTTCCACATCTCGTGCAGGTTGTATTCGCTCATGCGCTGCACATTGGGGGTGATGGTCGCGCACTTGACCGCGACGCCGTACTTCTTGGTCGCGCGGGCGCTCTCCACCGTGACGGTGTCCGACGTCGCGTCACGGTTGGGAAGTCCCAGATCGTAATACTCCGTCTTTAAGTCGACAAAGGGAAGGATGAGGATGTCCTTGATCATCTTCCACAGAACGCGCGTCATTTCGTCCCCGTCCATCTCGACGAGCGGGGTCGTCATTCCGATCTTCGCCATAACTACCTCGGCTTTTTTTCCTTTATTATACGAAATTTCCCCGCCGTTTGCAACCTTTTGCGCCCGAAAAAATATCCTGCGACAAAATTCCCGTGCGGATGATCTGTTTTGCGGGCGGCTTTTCGCGCAGCGCTTCGTCGAGAAGATCGAGGAAAAAGGCACGGATCCCGGTGAGCGTGTCGTCAAAGAGATACCCCGCGAGCGAACCGGGCACGGCGTTCAGCTCGTTGAAATACGCGCGCGCGCCGACGACGAGAAAGTCCGCCCGCACGACGCCGCGCAGTCCGAGCGCCTCGTAGAGCGCGCGCGTCATGCCGCCGATCTCCTCCGCCACCCCCTCCGGAAGCTGTGCGGGCAGGGCGCGCCCTGACCCGCGCTCGTACTTTTCCTCATAGGAGAGCAGCTCCCCGCCCGAGAACGCCTCCTCGCAGGGGGAGAGCGCGATCTCGCCTTTGAGACGGCAGGCGGCGCAGTTGACGTCGCGCTTTTCGGGAAAATACCGCTCCGCGACCGCCCGCGTGTCGAGGGTGAACGCGAGCGCGAGCGCGTCGCGCAGCCCCTCCGCCTCCCGCACGACGGTCAGCCCGATGCTCGAGCCGAGCCGCGCGGGCTTGATGACGACGGGAAACCCGAGTTCGGCCGCCTGCGCGCAGGCGCCCTCCGGATCGGCGCAGAACGCCCGCTCCGCAATGCAGACGGCGGGCGCGACGGGCAGTCCCAGCCCGCGCGCCGCAAGTTTCGTCAGCCATTTGTCCATCGCGACGGCGCTCCCCGCGACGCCCGGCGAGGCGGACGGAATACCGTTCCAGGCGAGCAACGCCGCGAGCGTGCCGTCCTCCCCCATGCCGCCGTGGCAGCAGTTGAGGGCGACGTCGACGGGAAAACGGCGCCGCCTCCCCTCGCGCACGAGCGCACCGCATCGGAGCGTGACGGGGATCCCCGCCGCACGGCCGGCAAATTCGGACACCTTGCGCCATGTACCGTACACCATCCCGCCCTCGGGCGGAAGATAGACGGGCAGCACATGATAGCGGGTGCCGCGCAGCAGATTGACGGCGTACATCCCCGTGATGACGGAGATCTCCGCCTCGCAGGAGCTTCCGCCGAAGAACACCGCGACATTGGGCATGAAAAAACACCTCCGAAGTTATTTTTCTTCCGAAGGTGTTTCTTTTGCAGACGCCCTCAATAACAGTCGGGCAGGTCGTTGAGAAAGAGCACGCAGTCGCCCGCCGCAAGCTCCCCCGCGAGCAGCTGCTGCGCCGCCGCGAGCGTGGGCACGACGGTGAGTTTTTTCTCGTCGCCGCCCGCCGCAAGATAGCCCGCACGCACGTCTAAAACGAGCGTCTCCCCGACGAGGATGACGCGGTCAAGTCCGACGAACGATGCGCCGAGCGCGCCGTTGACTTCCTCCTCGAGCTGACCGAGCTCGACGATGCCCGGGGTGACGACAAATTTCCTGCCCGGCGCGAGCCGCAGCACTTCGACAGCGTTCTTCGCGCCCTCGGGATTGCAGTTGTAGGCGTCGTCGAAGATGATGACGCCGTTCGCATCCCTGCGCTCGAGGCGGTGCGCAACGGGCGTAAGACGGGAGATGCCCGCGGCGATCTCCTCGTTCGTCATGCCGAGAAGGGAGCAGAGCGCCGCGGCGAGCGCCACATCCTCGGCGGCGTGTCTGCCCAGCAGCGGCACGCAGACGGGGAACGCTCCCCCGGGCAGCCGTAAGGTAAAGCGCGTCGCGTCCGGAGAGAGCGCAATGTCCTCCGCATCGAAGTCGCGCCCCATGACGAGCGCATCCGCACCCCCCATGTCCGCGGCAGTGCGGCCAAGCACGCATTTCCCGACGCGCTGCGCGAGCACGCCCTTTTCGGCGCGGATCGCCTCGGGCGTGCCGAACGTTTCGAGATGCTGGCAGGTGACGCCCGTCACCACGCCCACCGACGGGCATACCATGTCGCAGAGCGCGGCGATGTCGCCCGTCCTGCGCGCACCCATCTCGGCGAGGAAGATGTCGCAGTCAAGCCCGCCCTCGTTGACCGCCCTCGCAATGCCGGCGGGCGTATTGTAAGAGGCGGGCGTCGCGATCACGCTGTACTTTCCGGAGAGGAGCGCGGCGGCGATCTGTTTGACGGACGTCTTGCCGAAGCTCCCCGTGATGCCGACCTTGACGCAGGGCGAGGCGGCGAGCGCCGCCTTTGCGCGCCGGACGAACTGCGCCGTGTGCGGCGTCTCGTACGCCTTCATGCAGAAATTGACGCCGGCAAGGACGGGCGGGCAGAGCAGCGGCACCAGGCAGAAGGGAACGTAGCGAAGAAGATACAGCCAGCCGGCATCAACGGCGAGCGAGATCGCCGTCAGTGCAAATCCCAGCCCGACGCACAGGGCGAGCATGACGACAATATAGGCGACGAGCAGGCGGAGATAGCGCGCCGTCACGCGGACGGGCACTTTGAGCGCGTGCCTGCGTTCGGCGAGCGCATAGAAGAGCGTGATGCCGAGGAAGGGCGCGGCGGAGACGAGGTTGGAGACGGCATAGCCCGCGAAGGAGAACACCACGCCGAAGAGCGCCGTTAAAAGGGCGACGGCGAGGGCGAGGATGGACGCCTTCTTGCGCTCGATATTGCGGGAACGGTAGTACCATTTCAGGAACGTGCCGCCCGCATAGCCGAGCTGCTGCAGGATGGCGAGAAGGCGCAGCGAGCACAGGACGAACATCGCGCCCGCAAGTGCGCCGCCCGCGATCACGGCAAGGATCATGGGTAGTGTCATTGGAAAAACTCCTCTGCCGCCGCGTTGAACGCGAGCGGATCTTCAAGATGCGCGAAATGCCCGCAGCCCTCCATCCAAAGCACGCGGCTTTGCCGGATGCAGGCGTGGTAGATCTCGACGGACGCGGGCGGAACGGCGGTGTCGCGCGTGCCGCCGACGAGCAGCACGGGACGGGAAATGCGCTTCGCGTCCTCCCGCAGATCCTCATTGACGATCTTTTTATAGCTCTCCCGCATGAGGGGAGAGAGCGTACGGTACTCCTCGCTCCCGAAATGCCGGTCGGCAAACCGGGGCGCCATCCTGCGCGCAAGGCGGTAGGCGCCCACCTTGCAGCGATAGGAGAGCGTGCGGCGCGGCACGATGCCCGCGCACCCCGTCAGCACCGCGCGGTCGAACACGTCTCCCCGCGAGAGGCACTTGACGGCGACCCGTCCGCCGAAGGAGTGGGCGATGACGCAGGGCGTCCCGATCCCGAGCGAAGCGAGCGCTCCGAGCGTCCAGTCGGCATAGTCGTCCACCGACCACGCCGCGGGGAGCGCCTCCGCGCCCCCGAACCCCGGAAAGTCGAGGGCGGTCACGCAAAAATGATGCGAAAAATAGGCGATCTGCGGCGCAAAGCTCTCCTTGCTCGCCAGATACCCGTGCAGCAGGACGAGGTCTCTCCCCTCTCCCCTGCGCGCATACGACAGTCTCAAGGCAACTCCTTCATCATGACAATGGCGTCCTCGCCGTCCGCATAGTAGCGCGTGCGGGCGCACAAACCGCGGTAACCGCGCATGAGGTAGAGCAGCAGCGCGGGCGAATTGGAGACGCGCACCTCCAAAAAGATGCGCCTTGCGCCGCCCGCACGGGCGTGCGCCTCGAGATCTTCGAGGATCTTGCTTCCCCTGCCGCAGCGGCGGTACATCTCCGGCACGCCGATGAGCTGCACTTCCGCACCGTCACCCGCGACGCTCACGCCGCCGTATGCCGTGACGACCCCCTCTTCTTCAAGAAGAGAACCGAAGAACTTCCCCGAGAGGAAGGACTCTGCGAGCATCCGATGGCTCCACGGATCGGAGAAGCACTCGCGCTCGAGCGCGGCGATGGACGAGAGGTCGGCATACTGCCACGGGCGCCCGTTCACCGCTTTTCCTCCGCGGAGGACTTGCGCAGATAGAGCGCTTCCAAAGCATGCGCGCCGTCCGCCTCCCCCGCCTTGGCGCGCGCTGCATTGACAAGCCCCTGCGCCGCATCCACCGCGCGGACGCCCTCAAAGAGCGCCGTATGCGCGACGGGCGAAAACCCCTGCGCGACGGCCGCGTCGACCTCCCCACGCGTACAGAAGGCGGGCGGAAGGAGGATGTCGCTCCCGTCATAGCCGCAGGCATAGCAGTTCCCGTGCCCCGCATCCACGAGGCAGAGCCGTTTTCCGCTCCTGTCAGCATATGCGAGCGTGTCGAAAGAGGTGAGCGCGAGCGCTTTTTTCCCGCACGCAAGGCACAATCCCTTGACGGTCGCGATCCCGATGCGGATGCCCGTAAAGGAACCGGGGCCGACGACGCAGGCGAAGAAATCGCACTCCCCCGGCGTCAGTCCCGCCGCGCGCAGCGCCCCGTCGATCTCGTCCATCAGAAGCACGGAGTGCTGCATCGCGCAGTCCTCGCGGCAGGAGACGATCTCCCGTTCGCCGTTGACGGCGGCGACGGCCAATGCCTTCCCGCTCGTATCGATGGCAAGAAATTTCATGTGACGATCTCCCGTTCCCCCTCGCCCAGCTTGCGGATGGCGATCCGCTTGCAATGTTCGGGCAGCAGAGGCGTGATATGTTCGCTCCATTCGACGAGACAGATCTTGCCCGCGTCAAAGTAGTCGGAAAAGCCGAGTTCCTCCGCCTGCCGCACGCTTTCGATGCGGTAACAGTCGAAGTGGAACATGGGCGCATAGCTGTTCACATAGGCGTAAGTGGGACTGAGGACGTCCTCTTTGACGCCCAGACCGCGCGCAATGCCCTGCGCGAGCACCGTCTTGCCCGCACCCATTTCCCCGTCGAGCAGCACGACGTCGCCCGCCGAGAGCGTCTTTGCATAAGCCTCCGCCCAGGCGCGCGTCTCCTCGGGCGAATGAGAAATAAAAGTCGCCATACGCAGATATTATACCGCATATGGCGACAATTTGCAAGGCTTTTCCCGTTTACTGCGTGAGCAAATAGTGCAGCACGGCAAAGAATACGAGCAGCAGCGTCACGATGACAAATCCGATGACGATGCGCGCCGTTGCGAGGCGCGCGCTGCGCTCCGTCTGCTGCGTCTTGGGCGCGAGCTTGGCATTGAGGCGGTTGATGGCGCGCGAGATGTGCTTATAGACGGGCAGCGTGATGAGCGCGGCGACGAGACAGCGCAGGAGGTTGAAAGGCAGCACCGCCGCCCAGAGGTAGAAGGTGTAGAAGTTCTCCTGCGTGCAGGAGGGAAAGAGCGGCGTCATCATGCCGAGGATGGGTTCCCAGCTGCCGCCGAACATGAGATAGACGTAGGCGGGAACGAGCGCGAAGCGGTTGAGCACGACGGCGAGCGCCGTCGAGAGAAGAGAGCCGACGCACAGTCCGAGGAGCGCCCCCTTGAAGGTGCGCATCCGCCGATAGATCAGCCCGACGGGGATGACGAGCGCGATCCCGACGAGAATGTCGGCGACGTCCCCTACGAAATAGGTCGACGTCGACACGCAGACGAGCTTGATGAGCACCATCATGACGACGATGACGCACCCCGAGAGCGGGCCTAAAGCGAACGTGCCGATAAGCACGGGCACATCGGAGAAGCGGAACTCGAGGAAGCTCGGGAAGGCGAACGGGAGCGCAAAGTTGAAGATGTACAAGATCGCCGCGAGCGCGGAGAAGAGCGCGATCATGGCGATGCGCGTCGAGGAAAAATACTTTTTGGCTGCCATAAGAGATACCCCTGAAAGATTTTTTTCGGATATTCTTTGCCGCCGCAAAAAAAACGCGCCCCAAACGGGGCGCGACCATGCCGCATCTCTTTTCTCATCCGGACTATGACCGTCGGTACGGGAATTTCACCCGTTCGGGGGCTTGCGCCCTTCGCAGACTTTACTGCCGGTGGAGACTTCCACTCCGCCCCAAAGAATATTCGATTGTTCCCATTATAATCCCCTTTCCGCCGCCTGTCAAGTATTTTTTCACCGTCCGCGCTTCAGGACTTTTTCCCGCGGCGCGGCGATTCACGCCACACCGTAAGCCGAAAGACTTCTCCTCCCGGAAAAGATATCTTCAGCTCATCCGCCGATTTTCTGACAGTGGCGACCAATTCATCCTTCAGAATGATCCTGATCTGCTCCAAAAGCATCTCGCTTGTCAATCGCGAGGTGTTTTCTTTTTCCATGTCGTATTCCATGTGACTCCTTTTTTAGTTTGAAACTTTATTTTTCTCCTATTATAAGTTTTAAACTTTATTATGTCAATAGAATATGCAGGAATTATACGATCTCTCAAAAAATATAAAGACGCTGCGCCTGAAATACCATTACACGCAGCAGTTCGTTGCCGAAAGCATCGGCGTCACCTGCTCATCCTATCAGGCATACGAATGGGGGCTGACCGTTCCCACGCTGCGACACTTCATCCGGCTTGCAAAGCTGTACGACGTCACGCTGGAAGATCTGGTCAAGGGAGACGAAAATGGATGAATTAAAACAGCTTCCCGGCAACCTGCGTACCCTGCGGCTGCGGGCAGGGTACACAAAATCGGACGTTGCGAGAGCGCTCGGCATCAAGCCATCCTCCTATCATGCATACGAGACGGGAAAGACCGTCCCGACGCTGGAAAATTTTATCAGGCTTGCCCGCCTGTATGAAGTCGATCTCGACAAACTCATCGAATAAAAACCGCCTCCGCCGTCTTTCGACGGCGGAGGCGGTTTTTATTGCTCAAAGAATATTGCTCAAAGAATGTCGTTTGCGTAGATGGGGAATCTCTCGCAGAGTGCGGCGACCTTTTCGGAGACGTCCGCAATGGCTTCCTCGCGCCCCTGGATGACCTCGGTGACGAGGTCGGCGATCTCCATCGCCTCCGCTTCCTTCATCCCGCGCGAGGTGATGGCGGGCGTTCCGATGCGCACGCCGCTCGTGATGAAGGGCGAGGTCGTCTCGAAGGGAATGGTGTTCTTGTTCGCCGTGATGTGCGCGCGATCGAGAAGCGCCTCCAGCTCCTTGCCCGTCATATTGTCCTTTCTGAGATCGACGAGCATGAGGTGGTTATCCGTGCCGCCCGAGACGAGGCGCACGCCGTTCTGCGTAAACCGATCCGCCATGACGGCGGCGTTCTTGACGATCTGCTGCTGATAGAGCTTGAACGCGGGCGAGAGCGCCTCCTTGAAGGCGACCGCCTTTGCGGCGATGACGTGCATGAGCGGCCCACCCTGCGTGCCGGGGAACACCGCCTTGTCGATGGCTTTGGCGTACTGCTCCTTGCACATGATGACGCCCCCGCGCGGCCCGCGCAGCGTCTTGTGCGTCGTGGTCGTCACGAAGTCGGCGACGGGCACGGGATTGGGGTGCAGCCCCGCAGCGACAAGCCCTGCGATGTGCGCGATATCCACCATCATGAGCGCCCCCACCTTGTCGCAGATGGCGCGGATGCGGTCGAAGTCGAGGATGCGCGGATAGGCGCTCGCGCCCGCCACGATCATCTTCGGCTTACATTCGAGCGCGATTCTTTCCATCTCGTCGTAGTCGATGGTCTCCGTCTCCTTGGACACGCCGTAGGGAACGATGTTGAAGAAGGTGCCCGAAAAGTTGACGGGCGAGCCGTGCGTCAGGTGCCCGCCGTGGGAGAGATTCATCCCCATGACGGTATCGCCCGGCTTGAGCATGGCGAAATAGACGGCGAAGTTCGCCTGCGCGCCCGAGTGGGGCTGCACGTTGGCGTGATCGCAGCCGAACAGCTCCTTCAGACGGTCACGGGCGAGGTTCTCGACAATGTCAACGTACTCACAGCCGCCGTAATAGCGCTTTCCGGGATAGCCCTCCGCGTACTTGTTGGTGAGATGGCTGCCCATCGCCGCCATGACCGCGGGAGAGACGATATTCTCGCTGGCGATGAGTTCGAGATTGCCGCGCTGACGGGCAAGCTCCTTCTCCATCGCTTCGCATACTTCCGGGTCGGTGTTTCTGACAGTTGTGAGATCGATCATAGTGCGCTCCGTAAATTTTTCTCCCATTATAACAGATACGCGCGAAAATAGCAAGAACTTACGAAAAACTTTTATGCGTCATTCGTCTGCGCATTCTCCTCATCCGTCAAAGACGGGTAGTTGCCGCTCTCCTGCGCGAGGGCGACAAGCTCCGCAAACTCCGCGCGGAAGGCGTCGGCGGCGAGGTACTCCTGCATGGCGTCGAGCCGCGCGAGCACGTTTTCGAGCGACGCGTCCGCACGGTACTGCGACTGACGCAGAACGAGCGCGAACTCCGCCACGCACGCGGCGAACGCGGTATCCTGCGTCGCGCCCTCCTCCCCCGTGACGGCGAGCGTGACCTCCCTGTCCTCGCCCGCATCGTCCTTATAGCGCACCGCGATGTCGGCAAGCGGGGCGCCCGTGTCCGCGTCCGTCCGCACGATCTCGTACATGGCGGTCACGCAGAGGTTGCTGCCGATCTCGCCCGCGTCCTTTTCGGAATCGTTGAAGTCCTCCTCGGACATGGTCTTCATGTCGTACCCCAGGAGGCGGTAGGAAGATACCATGTCCGCGTTGAAGGTGACGCCTGCCTTCGCGTCGTGCGCGACGGTGTAGAGGGTGCCGTCCAGCTCCTCGGTGAACACCTTCTCCGCCTCGAGCGCGGTGTCGATGTAGGCATAGCTGCCGTTCCCGTGAAGGGCGAGCGTCTGCATGAAGTCGTCGCGCAGATTGCCCATGCCCACGGCGATGACGGAGAGCGCGATGCCGCTCGCCGCCTTGTCCTGAATGAACTCGGTCAGCTCATCCCGATCGGAGATGCCGACGTTGAAGTCGCCGTCCGAGAGGATGATGACGCGGTTGTTCCCGTCCGCGCGGTGCGCCTCCGCCTCACGGTAGGCAAGTTCCAGCCCGCCCGAACCGTTGGTCGAGCCGTTCGCCCGCAAGCCTGCGATCGCGCTGCGGATGGCGGGTTTGTTGTCCTCCGTCGCCTCGGTGCTCTCCAAAATTGTTTTCACGCCGCTCGCGTAGGTCACGACGGACACCCTGTCCCCCGCGCCCAGCCCGTCGAGGAGCTTGTTCGCGCCGTACTTGACGAGATCGAGACAGCTCATGCTCTCCTCCGTGCCATTCACAAAGGCGCTCATGGAACCGGAGACGTCGATGAGCAGAACGTAGTTGGCATTCCCCTCCGCCTTCGCCTCCGTCGTCTTAAGCCCCACCGTCAGAAGGTCGTGCGCGGGATCCCACGGGCAGTCGGAGAGATATGCCGAGACCCCCACCGCCTCGCCCTCCGCGGGCGCGGGATAGTCGTAATCGAAGTAGTTGACCAGCTCTTCGAGGCGCACCGAGTCGGGCGCCACCTCCAGGCCCGTGCGAAGCTGCGCGCGGACGAGGGAATACCCCGCCGTGTTCCGGTCGAGCGAAAAATAGGAGGAGGGCGTCGAAGCGGTGTCGAAAAAGCCCTGCTCGATCACCTCGTCGTACTGATAATTTCCCCCTTCCGACTCCATCGGGATCATCGCATCCAACCCGGCGTCGTCGTATTTCGGCATCGCGCCGCAGCCGCAAAGCAATGCCGCCGCCGTACAGAGACATCCCGTCCATGCCAAAAATTTTTTCATCGTTGTTCCTCCCGTTGCGGGCTTTTTGTCTGCCCGTTCACCGTTACAACGCGCGGCGGCGCGCATTTGTCCCGCCTGTGCGAAAAAAATTTTATCCGCGGGCGAGAAGGAACAGGAGCTGTTCCGCCGCCCCCTCCCGTCCGAGCACGGTGAGATAGCAGTCCGCTGCGGGCAGTTCGAGGCGGGCGTCCGTGACGGGTTCACCCATCCACGTCCGCGTGCCGGAAAAGACCGCATACCCGCCCGCCGTGCTCGACTCCGAGAGCGGCGAGAAGGAGGCGATCTCCTCAGGCAGCAACGCTCCGTCCGTCAGATCGAACATGACGTCCGCGCTCCAGCGGGCAAGCCGATAGCAATACTCGAGATGCACGAAGAGCAGCACGCGCTCGCCGTCCAGCGAATAGAGGGTGTAATCCGCCGCGGCGTTGGACGCGCCCTGAAAGATGCGCAGTCCGCCGATGAGGTCGCCGTACTCCGCCGCGAGCTGCGCGTACCCCGCGCGCTCCGCCTGCGCCGAGGCGAGCGAATAGTACGTCGCCTCCCCTGCAGGAGCCTCCCCCGCGGGCGCTTCCGCGTCGGGCAGATCGGCGAAGCGGGGCAGGAGCAGTCCGACCGCCACGGCGGCGACGAGAAGGACGCACGCAACCGAGGAGAGAATGGCGGTGATCCTCCCCCTCTTTGCGCGGCGTGCGGGCGCGGCGGGCGCGGCGAGCTCGCGCTTTGCCTGCGTCAGATCGCAGGGCGGCGTCTCGGCTCCGTCAAAATATTCGCGGAACGCCCGTTCGATTGTCTCGTTCTTTTTCATGTCCTTCATACTTTCAACGTCTCACTCCCCGTTTTGTCCCGCGTCCAGAAGATTTTTGAGGTGCGCCTCGGCGGAGGCGACGAGCCGCTGCACCGCCGATTTGCTCATCCCCGTCTCGCGCGCGATCTCGCGCACCGTGAAGTCGAGATAGTACCGATAATAGATCATCCGCCGCTCGGGCGGCGCAAGCTGCGCGATCGCCCCCTCCAGAAGGAGCGCGTTCTCCATGCGCTCGGGGCGGTAGCGCTCGTCCGTCAGATGAAAAAATTCGTCGAGGTTCTCCTCGGCGCGCACCTTGCGCCTGCGCAGAAGGTCGAAGGCGGTGTTGCGCACGATGCGCATGATGAACGCGCAGCCGTTGGTGCCCGGGCGGTACCCGCCCACGCCGCGCGCGAGTTTTACAAAGCTGTCGCTCACGACGTCCTCCGCGTCCGCAAGGTTCTGTACGATCCCGCGCGCGAGCGCGAGCATCCTGCCGCCCAGCAATGCGTAGATGCCGTCCAGCGCATCGGCGTCGCCCCCCTTGAGCGCCCGCAGCAGCAATTCGATTTGTTCGCTTCCGGCAGGCGCCATGCGCTTCCCCTCCCGCGTTTTTTCCCATTGTAGCACACCTCGTCCCGTTTGTAAAGGGGCAAAAAAAGCGGGCGGGAACCGTATCACCCCGCCCGCCCGGACTGTTTTCGGAAGAAAAACGCAGACTGCACTTTCCTGTTTTTGTTTATTTTGTATCTGCGCACCTTAAAACCATAACGCACGACCGACAACACGGAAAAGCAATAACCATTTCGATAAACCGAAACTTTGACCCCGTTGAAGCGAGATCTCCGCTACAAAAAAAAGTCCGCGTATTTTCTTCCCGGTCATCAACGCTCAGATCTCAACAAAATTGTTGAGATTTGCGCGGTCGATGGCAACCTGCAGCTCGGCGATCTTCTTGCGGATCGCCGCGGCGTCCTCCGCCGCCTGCCGCACGTCGAACAGACAATCGGTGTACTCGAGCACGCCGTTCATCGTGATGCGGCGGGAGCGCTGACGGAACCCCGCGAGCATCTCCAAGACCTCACATTCCGACCGGAGCTGCGCGAGCATGACGAGCGCCTCGCCGAGCGTGACGGTAAAAGGCTCCACCGTGACGGTGCAGTTCGCCTTCGCGAGCGTGGCGCGCAGCGTGCGGATGCGTTCATCCAGCGCCCTTACCGCCTTTCGCGTCCCGGCGTAGTCGTATTCACCCGCCATGGGTTCCTCGCCTTCCTTGTAGGAGACGCGGCAGCCATCCCGTTCCTCGTCGAGCAGCGTCGCCTTTTGCCGTTCCAATTCCTTGATGAGCTTCATGACTTCTGCGTGACAGACTTTCATTGCATGACCTCCCGTTTCGTGTTCTCCCTGATATTATTTCACAAACATTTATATTTGTAAAGACCCGTCCGGAAATTCACCCTCTCCCGGCTCCCGGAAGGAGAGCAATGCGACGCTCTTCCGGCACGCATTCGCATAGCGGAGGGTGCGCGCGGTTCCGCCCTCTGTCCGCCCCTCGACGGCGATCACGAGCGACGAGCGATCGACCATGTACCGATCGCGCGCCGCATACGCCTCCGCGGAATACCGGTCGGAAAAGATGCGCACATGATCGCATGAGGCGAGCAGGCGGGCGTACGCTGCGCGCGTCCTCGCCCGCCAGCGCACCGGCTGATCAGGGAAGGGAACGGCGCCCTCCAGCGTGATCGGCAGCCGCCTGCGCAGGCGCACGACGATGTCGGCGGCAAGCAGGTCGACGCCCGCCGCCATGCCGCTGATGAAATGGCGGTACCCGCGCCCGATCGCGGCGAGGATCTCCTCCTCCAGCCATGCCGCGACGATCGCCTCCTGCACGGAGCTGCTCCCCCACGGATAGTTGTTCGGGCGCGGCCCCGTAAAACAGCACACCGCCCCTCCGTTCCCGGCATACATTCCCGTCGCCGCCCTCCCGATGCAAGATCATGATACGACATTCCATGTACCGAAAAGGGTACATTTCCCGCCATTTGCAAATTTTTCAGAAAAAAAGATCCGCCCGCCGGCGGATCTGTCTGTCAGAGATATTTTTCGAGGAACGCCTTCATCGTCGGGGCGGGGACGTAGCCGAGGTTGCTGCCTGCGGGCACGCCGTCCTTGAACACGATGACGTTGGGGATGGACATGATCCCGTAGCGGCGCGCCGCATCCTCGTTTTCGTCGACGTTCACCTTGACGAAGGTCGCCCTGCCCGCCATCTCGCCTGCGATCGCATCGAGCACGGGCGCGAGCATCCTGCACGGGCCGCACCAGCTTGCCCAGAAATCGCACACGACGGGGCCTTTTTTGATGAGTTCCTCGAGCTGTGCGCCCGAAACTTCCATGACGTTGGACATATTCAGATCCTCCTTTTGATATACCCGGCGAGTTCGCCGAATGGTACCCGTTCGGACGACGAGGCGCGCAGATCCTTGACCTCCGCCGCGCCCTCGGCAAGCTCCCGCTCGCCGAGCACCGCGACGAAGCGCGCGTTCGTCTTGTCCGCATACTTGAACTGCGCCTTGACGGAACGATCCATGAGATCGACTTCGCAGGAGATCCCCTCTCCGCGCAGCGTTTGCGCCAGCAGGAAGGCGCGCTCCCGCGACGGCGCATCCATGCCCGCGAGATAGCAGGCGGCACCCGTGTCCGCGGGGGGCATACACCCCTCCGCCTCCATGACGAGGAGAAGGCGCTCCATGCCCGCGGCGAAGCCGACGGCGGGCACGCTCTTTCCGTCCATCTGTTCGAGGAGCGTGTCGTATCTGCCGCCCCCGAGCACGGTACCCTGTGCGCCCGCCGCGTCCGAGACGAACTCGAACACGGTACGGCTGTAATAGTCAAGTCCGCGCACGATGGACGCGTCCACCGTATACGCGATGCCCGCCTCCGTCAGAAGGTGCTTGACCGCTTCAAAATGCGCGCGGCAGTCGTCGCAGAGATAGTCGAGCATCCGCGGCGCGCCCTGCGCGATGCGCTTGCACCCCTCCACCTTGCAGTCGAGGATGCGAATGGGGTTCTTGTCGAAGCGGGTGCGGCAATCCTCGCACATTTCCGCAAGGTGGGGCGCGAAGTATTCCTTGAGCGCCTGATGATAGCGCGCGCGACAGTGCTTGCAGCCGATGGAATTGATACGCAGCTCCACCTTTTTCAGCCCGAGGCTCCTTAAAAACGCGTCGGCGAGCGAGATGACTTCCGCATCCGCGGCAGGGCCGGCAGCGCCGTACAGTTCGCATCCGAACTGGTGGAATTCGCGCAGTCTGCCCGCCTGCGGGCGCTCGTAGCGGAACGCCGAGATGATGTAATATGCCTTGAAGGGCAGCACGCCCCCCGCAAGCCCGTGTTCGAGGAAGGCGCGCGCGACGCCCGCCGTCCCCTCGGGGCGCAGGGTCACCGACCTTCCGCCCTTGTCGAGGAAGGTGTACATCTCCTTGTTGACGATGTCCGTCGTGTCTCCCACGCCGCGGGAGAAGAGTTCGGTGTGCTCAAAGACGGGGGTGCGGATCTCTTTGAACGCATACGTCCCCGCAATTTCGCGCGCCTTCTGTTCAAGATACTGCCACTGATACGCCTGCGAGGGCAGGACGTCCTTACAACCCTTCGGGATTTGGATCATGCGATGCTTCCTTTATAACACATACTTTTTGAGATCGCGGTCTTTGGTGATCTTGGCGAGGTGCTCCTCGACGTACTTTCTGTCGATCTCCACCGTGACGACGGGATAGTTGCCGCCGCCCGCGTTGAAGGAGATATCCTCGAGCAAAAACTCCATGACGGTGTGCAGTCTGCGCGCGCCGATGTCCTCGCTCGTCAGGTTGATCTCCTCGGAGATCTCGGCGATCGCCTCGATGGCGTCGGGGGTGAACTTCAGATCGACGTTGTCCACCGCGAGCAGCATCGCGTACTGCTGCGTGATGGAGTGCTCGGTGTTGGTGAGGATATTGACAAAATCCTCCTTGGTGAGGCTGGAAAGCTCCACCGAGACAGGGAAGCGCCCCTGCAGTTCGGGGATGAGATCCTCCACCCGCGCGACATGGAAGGCGCCCGCCGCGATAAAGAGCATATAGTCCGTCTTGACGGCGCCGTACTTGGTCATGACCGTGCTGCCCTCGACGATGGGCAGGATGTCGCGCTGGACGCCCTCGCGGGAGACGTCCGCGCCCCCCGTGTTGCCCTTCGCGGCGATCTTGTCGATCTCGTCGATGAAGATGATGCCGTCGTTCTCGGCGCGGCGCAATGCCTCCTCGGTCACGGCGTCGTTGTCGATGAGCTTGTCCGCCTCCTCCGCGATGAAGATCTTCATCGCCTCGGCGACGGTGAGCTTGCGCTTTTTCTTCTTCTGCGGAAGCATCTCGCCGAAGATGGAGCCGAGGTTGATGGCGGCACCGCCCGGAACGAGCTCCATGTTCTTCGGCTCGTCGACGACCTCCGTCTCGATGACCATCTTGTCGAACGTTCCCTTGCGCAGGGAGTCGAGAAGGTTCTGCTCGAACACCTCGCGCGCGGTCTCGCCGCGATCGGCCTTTTTGACTTCGGCGAGGATCTTGACCATCTTCTTCTCGGCGGTCTCCGTCGCCTTGACGGACACCTCCGCCGTCTTTTCATCCTTGACGAGGCGGACGGCGCACTCCACGAGATCGCGCACCATGCCCTCCACGTCCTTGCCGACGTAGCCGACTTCGGTGTACTTGGTCGCCTCCACCTTGATGAAGGGCGCCTTGACGAGCTTTGCGAGGCGGCGGGCGATCTCCGTCTTGCCGACGCCCGTCGGCCCCTTCATGATGATGTTCTTGGGCGTGATCTCGTCGCGCACCTCTTTGGAGAGCTGCGAGCGGCGATAGCGGTTGCGCAGCGCAATGGCGACTGCCTTCTTCGCCTCATCCTGCCCGATGATGTGTTTATTGAGTTCGTTTACGATCTGTTTGGGAGAAAGATCCATTTCTGTCTGCTCCTTACAATTTCCGGATTGTGTTTGTCGTTTTGCGAAAGTTATCGATCACTCGCGCAAGCAAGATCCCTTACGCTCGTCGCGGCAAGGCGTGATTTTTGCGAGTGTTATAGATCACGCCGCAAGGAAAGTCGCGCCTTTTCCGCCTGCCGCTCCTCTTTCGCAAAAATCTTTGCTGCGCAAATCTTTTTGCGAATGAAATAATGACGCGAGCAGGGTTCCCCTGCGCTGCGGTACCCTATTTGCGCATACCTGCGCTTACGGGGAAAGGGTGAATGCGGGCGCAATAGATTGTTAAGCCCCGAAGTGCGCCCGCAGAGGGAAAACGAGCCGTGGTCAGCGCGCCAGCGCGTGCGCGGCGGCGTTTTCCCTCAAATCGCAGGATTTTGTCGCGCCTTTGCGCGAGAAAATCCGCGAGCAAGGTTATACTGTTTCGCAAATAATATGGTCGTTGGTAAACACGCAGATCTCCGACGCGATCTTGAGCGCCTTGCGGGCGATCTCCTCGGCGGAGAAGTCGGTGTTCTGCGCGAGCGCGCGCGCCGCCGCCAGAGCGTAGTTGCCGCCCGAACCGATGGCGCAGATGCCCTCGTCCGGCTCGATGACCTCGCCCGTGCCCGAGAGAATGAGCAGCGTGTCCTTGTCGGCGGTGATCATCATCGCCTCGAGCTTCCTGCCCATCTTGTCGCTGCGCCAGAGCTCGGCAAGCTCCACCGCGGAACGCATGAGGTTGCCCGCAAACTTGTTGAGCATCCCCTCAAAGCGCTCGGAGAGCGCGAATGCGTCGGTCACGGAGCCTGCAAAGCCCAGAATGACCTTGCCGCCGTAAATGCGGCGCACCTTGATCGCCGTGTTCTTGAAAATGACCGATTCCCCCATCGTGACCTGTCCGTCGCCCGCGATGGCGGTGACGCCGTTCTTTTTGACGGCGCAAATGGTCGTGCCGTGAAATTCCATATCAGCCTCCTTGCCGGCAAAGCAACGCCGCGACGCGGTCGATCTCCGCGAGCGCGCGCTCCGCCATGCGTCTCTTTTTCTCTTTTTTATCCCTGCAGTCCAGCCCGCGCAGGATGCCGTAATTGGCGTTCATGGGCTGGAAATGTGCGTTTTCCGTCGCAACGTACCGCGCCAGAGCGCCCATCACGCAGGTGTCCTCCGGGATGACGGTCTCCTTGCCGCGGCTTCTTAAAAAGCAGTTGATGCCCGCGAGCATCCCGCTCGCCGCGCTCTCCACATACCCCTCGACGCCCGTGATCTGCCCCGCAAAGAAGAGATCTTTGTTCGTCCTGACGGAGAGATCCGCCGCGAGCGTCTTGGGCGAATCGAGGAAGGTATTGCGGTGCATGACGCCGTAGCGCACGAACTCCGCATGACGGAGCGCCGGAATGAGGGAAAACACCCGCTTCTGCTCGCCGAACTTTAAGTTGGTCTGACAGCCGACAAGCCCCAAGAGCGTTCCCTCGCGGTTCTCCCGCCGAAGCTGCAGCACGGCGTACGGGCGTCTGCCTCCCCCGTCCTCCAGCCCGACGGGCTTGAAGGTGCCGAAGCGCAGGCTGTCCTTTCCGCGCGATGCCATCACCTCGACGGGCATACACCCCTCGAAGATCTCCCGCTTTTCAAAGTCCTTCAGCGTGACCTTTTCGGCAGCGAGCAGCTCGGAGACGAACAGCTCGTACTCCTCTTTGTTCATGGGACAGTTGATATAGTCCCCCGTTCCTCTGCCGTAGCGGTCGGCGGTGAACGCCTGCTCCGGATCGACGCTCTCCGCCGTCACGACGGGCGCGGTCGCGTCATAAAAGTGCAGTTCCTGTCCGAACGCGCGTCCGATCGCCTCGTAGAGCGCGCCGTCCGTCAGCGGCCCGGTGGCGACGATGCCCGCCGCGGGCAGCTCCCTTCTCTCCTCGCAGACGATATGGATGCGGGGATGATGGCGCAGTTTTTCGGTGACGTATGCAGAAAACCGTTCCCGATCGACCGCAAGCGCGCCGCCTGCCGGCACGCGCGTCTCTATCGCCGCCTCCATCGTGAGCGAACCCAAACGGCGCATCTCCGCTTTGAGAAGCCCGCACGCATTGCCCTCGGCGTCGTCGCTCTTCAAGGAATTGGAGCAGACGAGTTCGCAGAAATCGTCGCTCCTGTGGGCGGGCGAACGGCGGAGCGGTTTTTGTTCGACGAGCGTCACTTCCGCACCCAGCCGGGCGAGCATCCACGCCGCCTCGCTGCCCGCAAGCCCCGCGCCGATGACCTCGATCATGACTGTGCGTCTTTGTCCGCGCCGTCCGGTTTTTCGGGCTTGGACGGGCGGACGCGGTAGGAACAATCCTTGTTGGAACAACGGATGGTGCCGCGCGCCGTCTTGACGAGCGCGCCGCCGCACTGCGGGCACTTTTCGCCCGTCGGTTCATCCCAGCTCTTGAAGTCGCAGGCGGGATACCCCGTACAGCCGTAGTAGAACTTCCCCGTGCGCGTGCGCAGCTTTTTGGTCGGCTTGCCGCAGATGGGGCACTTGCCCTCCAGCACGCCGTCCGCGACCTTGTCGCCGTAGGGAAGGGTGGATTTGCAGGTCGGATAGTTGGGGCAGGCGAGGAATTTGCCGTACCTGCCGCTCTTGACCACCATCATGGCGCCGCACTTGGGGCAGGGCGTCGTCGTGACCTCCGTCTCCCCCTCACTGACGATGTTGGAGCAGGCGGGATAGTTGGAACAGGCGAGATAGGTGCCGTATTTTCCCGTCTTGCGCACCATCGGCGAGCCGCACTTGGAACATTTGACGTCGGTCACTTCGTCGCCGTCCGTCTTGGCGAAGCGCAGCTGCTTTTCAAAGGGCGGATAGAAGTCCGCAATGACGGTGTGCCAGTCCTTGCCGCCCTCCTCGATGGCGTCGAGCTTGGTCTCCATATCGGCGGTGAACCCCACGTCCATGACGTCGGGGAAGTATTTCACGAGCATATCGGTGATGCGGTAGGCGACGTCGGTGGGCTTCATGTACTTGCCCTCCTTTTCGACGTACTTGCGCTTGCCGAGCACGGAGATGATGGTCGCATAGGTGGAGGGGCGGCCGATGCCCTTGTCCTCCATCGCCTTGACGAGGGAGGCATCCGTGTAGCGCACGGGGGGCTTGGTGAACTTTTGCTCGGGCTTCAAGCCGAGGCAGGCGAGCGCGTCTCCCTCCGCGACGGGCGGGAGCAGCCCCTTGCCGTTCTCCTCGTCGTCCGCGGGCTTTGTATCCTGCCAGACGGCGGTATAGCCCGCGAATTTGAGCGCCTTGCCGCTCGCCTTCAGACCGTAGTCACCGTTTGCGATCTCCACCTGCATGGAGTCGTAGAGCGCCTCCGTCATCTGCGAGGCGATGAAGCGTTCATAGATGAGTTTATAGACGTTATAGTGTTTTCTGTCGAGCAGCTTTTTGACCGACTCGGGCGTGCGGGCGAGATCGATGGGACGGATCGCCTCGTGCGCGTCCTGCGCCCCCTTCTTGGAGGCGTAGAAATTGGGCTTCTCGGGGAGATATTCTTTCCCGTAATTCGCCTCGATATACGCCCTTGCCGCCGCCTGCGCGTCCGACGAGACGCGGGTGGAGTCGGTACGGATATAGGTGACGAAGGCGATGTGCCCCATCCCCTCGACGTCGATGCCCTCGTAGAGGTGCTGCGCCATGAGCATGGTCTCGGGCGCCGTCATGCCGAGTTTGTTGGAGGCATCCTGCTGGAGGGTGCTCGTCGTGAAGGGCGCGGGCGCGTGCGACTTGGTGACGCTGCGCTTGACGCTCGCCACGCGGTACTCGCCGGCGCCCAGCGCCGCGAGCGCGGCGTCCGCCTCCTGCTTGCTGCCGATCTTGCACTTCTTGCCCTTGTATTTTTCCAGCGCCGCCTTGAAGGGCGAGAACTTCTTCTCCCCGTCCTGCAGTTCTGCGGTGATCGTCCAGTATTCCTCGGGCTTGAACGCCTGGATCTCGCGCTCGCGCTCGACGACGAGACGCAGCGCGACCGACTGCACGCGCCCCGCGGAGAGGCCGTTGCCGATCTTGTCGTTGAGGAGGGGCGAGAGCTTGTAGCCGACGAGGCGGTCGAGCACGCGGCGCGCCTGCTGCGCGTCGACGAGGTTATAGTCGATGGTGCGCGGGGACGCGAGCGCGCGTTCCACCGCCTTGGGGGAAATTTCGTTGAACTCGATGCGGTTCTTCCCGTCGGCGGGAAGCCCCAGAACGGTCTGCAAGTGCCAGCTGATCGCCTCGCCCTCGCGGTCGGGGTCGGTCGCGAGATACACTTTGTCCGCCTTCTTCGCCTCCTCGGTGAGGCGCTTGATGATCGCCTCCTTGCCGGGAGAATTGACGTAGCGCGGCTCGTAGTTGCGGTCGGTGGCGACGCCGAGCTGCTTTTGCGGCAGATCGCGGATGTGTCCGCCCGAGGCGTCCACCTGGTACTTCCCCTTGAGGTATCGGGAGATGGTCTTCGCCTTGCTGGGCGACTCAACGATGATAAGATCCATATTGCTCCTCCGGACGTTGTCCGTCTGTTTCAATGCTTGAGTGCGGTGTACTGATTTCCGCCCGCACGGGCGGCAAGTCCCTTGATCTCGAGCGAGGCGAGCGTCGCCTGCGCTTCCCACACGGGAACGCCCGCCGCCGCGGCGAGCGCCGCCGCGTGCCCTTCGCCCGCATCGCGCAGGCAGGCGAGCATGGTCTGCTCGGCAGGCGTGAGCGAGACATCCTCCGCGCGCCGGCGCTCCATGCCGTACATGGCGAGGATATCCCCTGCATCCGTGCAGAGATAGGCGCCCTGTTTGATGAGTTCGTTGCAGCCCGCGCCCTGCGCCGCGCCCGCGTTGTGGGGCAGCGCGAACACGTCCCGCCCGTAGGAGAGCGCGCGGTTCGCCGTGATGAGCGTGCCGCTCCGTTCCCCCGCCGCAAGCACCAGCACCCCTTCCGAAAGCCCCGCGAGAATGCGGTTGCGCGCATGGAAGGAATACTTCTGCACGCGCGTGCGCAGCGGATATTCGCTGACGATCAGCCCTTTTTTGGCGATCTCCCGTTTGAGAGCGGCGTGCGCGGCGGGATAGTCGACGTCCAGGCCGCCCGGGAGAACGCTTATGAGGTTCCCCGAGGGAAGGGCGCCGTCGATGGCGGCGCGGTCGCCCCCTTCGGCAATGCCCGTGACGAGCGCGAACCGTGCGGAAAGCTCCGCGGCGATCGTCTTGCCCGTCTCCCGCGCCCACGGCGGGAGCTTGCGCGAGCCGACGATGCAGAATTTCCGCGCCGCGAGCAGTTTGCGCCTGCCCGCGCAGAAGAGCGCGACGGGCGGGTCGGGAATGGCGCGCAGCGCCGCGGGATAGTCCGCGCTCGCGAGCGTGACGGCGAAACAGCGGAGCTTGTCCATGTGCGCGATCGCGGCGTCCGCTTCCCGCAGACGAGACGCGCGGTCACTTTTATATACCCCGCCTTCCCCCGTTTGTACCACCGCGGCGCAAATTTTTTCCAGCGCCTCGGGCGGGATCCCCCGTCCGCAGGTGCGGGAAAGGCTGCTCCGCGCCCGGTCGTCAAGCCCGGCGCACGCGGCGAGCCAGATGAAAAGGCGTTCCTCTTCCGTGTAAGCGCTCATGATCAGTCGAGACTGTCGCCGAGGCGGTAGGACACCGCCTCGCAGACGTGTGCGGGGAGGATCTCTTCGCAGGCGGCGAGGTCTGCGATGGTGCGGGATACTTTGAGGATGCGCGCACGCGCACGCGCGGAGAGCTTCATGCGTTCAAACGCCTCCCGCAGGATGCGTTCCCCCTCCTCGCTCAGGCGGCAGAACGCCGCAAGTTCGCGCTCCCCCATCTCGGAATTGGTGCGGATGCCGCTCTCCTCAAAGCGCACGCTCTGAATGGAGCGCGCCACGTTGACGCACTCGCGCACCCGCTCGCTGCTCTCCTGTTCCCGATCGGACGTCAGGGCGTCGTAGGACACGTTGTCCACCTCTACCTGCAGATCGATGCGGTCGAGGAGCGGCCCGGAGATCTTCTTGCGGTACCGCCTGATCTCGGCGGGCGAACAGGTACACACCTTGTCGGCAGAACCGTAATTGCCGCAGGGACAGGGATTCATGCTGGCGCACAGCATGAAGCGCGCGGGGAAGGTGACCGACCCCGCCGAGCGGGAGACGGTGATCTTGCCGTCCTCGAGGGGCTGGCGCAGCGCCTCGAGCGGGGAGCGCTTGTACTCGGGGAGTTCGTCGAGAAAGAGCACGCCGCCGTGGGCGAGCGAGATCTCGCCGGGATGCACGGCGCGGTTTCCCCCGCCGCACATCGCGACGGTGGTCGCCGTGTGATGGGGCGTGCGGAAGGGCCGTTCGGAGACGATGCCGTCCTCCCCCAGCGTGCCCGCGACGGAGTGGATCTTGGTGATCTCGAGCGCCTCCTCGAAGGTGAGGTCGGGCATGACGGTGGGCAGACAGCGCGCGAGCATGGTCTTGCCCGTTCCTGGCGGGCCGACGAGCAGCAGGTTGTGTCCGCCCGCGACGGCGATCTCGAGCGCGCGGCGCGCGACGGGCTGCCCCTTGACGTACCTGAGGTCGGCGCCCTGCCCCGCGTGCAGACGGGGCACAAACTGTTCGGGCGCGAGAGGCATGATCGCCTCCGCGCCCAGTAAGAAACGTACCGTCTCCGCAAGCGTGGAGACGGGATAGATCTGTGCGCCGCCGAGATAGGCGGCCTCTTTGGCATTGGCGGCGGGCACGACGAAGCGCGTGTACCCCTGCGCCTTTGCGGAAATGAGAATGGGCAAAAGCCCCGCGATGGGGCGCACTGCGCCGTCGAGGGCGAGTTCGCCGAGAAATACGATGCCGTGCGTGTCCGCGCCGACGAGCTGCTCGCTCGCCTTCAGCAAGCTGACGGCGACGGCGAGGTCGAAGGCGGCGCCCTCCTTCCGGATGTCGGCAGGAGCGAAGTTGACAGTGATCTTCCCCATCGGGAAGAGGAGCGCGCTGTTCTTGATGGCGGAACGCACGCGCTCTTTGGATTCCTTGACCGCCGCGTCGGGCAGTCCGACCATCTCATAGGCGGGGATCCCCTTGGAGACGTCCGTCTCCACTTCCACGGGAACCCCCTCCAGCCCCTGCAGGGCGTAACACACAATTTTTGCGATCATATTCCCCTTATCCCCTATCGATCAGCCGAAGATCGCGCCGACGATCCCGGACGAGAGCGGCAGCCCCGCCGCAAACACGAAGTACAGCACGAACATGGCGGCGAGCAGTCCGAAGCCCGTCCACATGATGGCGCGGCAGGGCTTTCCGATGTCCTCGCGCGCCGTGAAGTCGCCGACGGCGTCCGAAGCGAGCATGAACAGGAAGATCCATGCGAGCAGCACAAAGAGCGCCGCCTCCCCCGTGAACGCCGAGGCAATGAGCGAGAGCGCCAGCCCGACGAGGGGCAGGATGGTTCTGCGCAGCAGTTTGCGCTCCGGCTTGCCCCATTCGCCCGCACGCGCGAGACGCACGATGTTGTACACCGCGAAGGCGATGCCCGCAAGCGCGGCGAGGATGGCGACGGGGTTCATAAAGGCGCCGTACACGGTGGAATATGCCGCCCCGTCCGCGCGCATGAGAAGATAGAAGGGATTGAATGCCCCCGCGGCGGTCACGACATTGGCGCCGGTAAACCCGCCCGCAAAGGAACGCGCGGCAAGCCCGAAGATGCTGATGCCGGGCGCGGCGGGGTCGGAATACAGCTTGATATAGGGATAATAGAGCGGCAGCGCGAACAGCAGCGCAAAGACGATGGCGCCGATCACGAGCGAGCAGCCGAAGGTGACGGCGGCGATCGCCGTCTTGCCGCGATATTCATTGACGACGGCGACGACCTTGCGCTTCGCGGGCGAGAGCGCGGGCGCCGTTTCATCCTCGGGCACTTCGGCGGGCGCCTCCTGCTCCGCCTCCGCCTCGGCGATGGCGAGGTCGAGATGGTAACGGCGGGCGCGCCGCTGGCGCACGATGCCCGCGCCGAACAGGAGCGCGATCCCCGCAACGGGCACGATGAGCGCCCCGTGGATGAGGATGGCGAACGCCCCCGCAAGTCCGGAGACGAGCAGCGGCAGCGCGGATGCGAAGTCGGCATTCTTCATGCCGTTCGCATAAAATCTGTGGCACATATCGAGGGAGAGCAGACAGAAGAACACGCCGAGCATGAGGGGCGTGCCCAATCCCGCGAGGGCGAGCGTCGCCGAAGCGAGCGCGAACAGCACCGCAAAGACGAGCGCCGACCTGTCGCTCCCCGTCATCCTGCGCACCGTGAGCGCGCCGACGAGCAGCGCGCCCGCCGCGGCGAGCATGGGGAAGAAGCGCAGCCCGAAGGGGCTCATGCCGAAGATGAGGGTGCCCAGCGCGAGGATGTCCTCGCCGAGCGCGCCGTACACGCGCTCCCCTTCGTAGACGTTGCCGTCGCCGTAGTTGGCGCCCGCGCGCATCTCGGCAATGGTCATCATGGAGATCTGTTCGCTCTGCGTGAGGCGATGGAACCGGCTGGTGTCCGCCGAGGGCATCGCCTGGCTGTCGAGGAGCGCCTGCGCGCGTGCGGCAGCGTCCTCCGGCTTTTCGCCCACGAGCGCCGTCGCCGAATAGACGGAGGCGGGAATGACCACCGTCTCCCCCGTGCTTTCCGCCGACGAGGAATTGGAGACCAGCTTTTCGCCGACGAACACCACCTCGTTGATGAGGACGTTGCACGTCTGTGCGCTCAGTTTGACATAGGAATAGGTGGGAACGTACCAGCCGTTTTCATAGCTGCTGCTCGTCGCAGTGGGCGTGAACTCCGCCCAGCGGTAGCAGATGTCGTCCGCAAGCGGCGTCTCCGACTCTTCCGCGGGGGCGAAGTTGGAGAACGTCAGCTCCAGGCGCCTTCCGCCCGAAGGGGAGGCGGAGGAAGTTGCGCTCGCAGTGACCTCCGCGCGCAGCGTGACCGCCTCGCCCGGATCGGTGTAGGCGGCGCCCACGTTGACGTAGACGTGCGTGAGGCGGTAGTAGCGCGTGACCTGCTCCCCCTCCGCATCCGTCTCGGAGAGCCTGTCCTCCAGCTCGAAGACGACGTAGGGCGTCTCGGCGTCGCCCGTGCCCTTCACCTTGAGTTCATAGGCGTCGCCCGTGCCGCGGAAGGAACCGAGCACGCACAGCCCCACGCACAAAAAGAGAAGCGCGACGAGATAGACGAGGCGCAGAGCGAGCGGTGTTTTCCTGTGTTGCATTGTGTTGGCCATAATTTTTCTGATCCCTGAAATTGTTTTCCCTATTATATTGTAAAATCTATTCTAACCGATAACGCGCGGAAAGTAAACGGATTTCAAACCATTTTCGCGAAAAATCGCAAAAAAATTTGCGCCCGCCGCGCGAAAAGGAAAAGCCGATCCGCCCCTGACTTTAAGCGGATCGGCCTTTCGTTGCCCTGTGAAATTACTTCTTTTCCTTGATCTTGGCGGCCTTCCCCGTAAGTCCGCGCAGATAGTAGAGCTTTGCGCGGCGAACCTTGCCGGCGCGCACGACGTTGACGTACGCGACCTTGGGGGAATGCAGGGGGAAGCAGCGCTCCACGCCCACGCCGAAGGAAAGGCGGCGCACCGTAAACGTCTCGCGGATCCCGCCGTTCTTCTTGGCGATGACGACGCCTTCGAAGTTCTGGATACGCTCTTTGCCGCCCTCGATGATGCGATAGCCGACCTTGACGGTGTCACCCACGTTGAACTGAGGAACGTTCTCCTTCATGTTCTCGGCTTCGATCTGCTCGATGAGTCCCATTTCGACTTACCTCCTGTATTACGCGACGTTCATTCCCGCAAGCGGCAGAGGAACGCCCGAAGTCACCTGCCTATTTTAACAGAAGCCGACCGAAAAATCAACTCATTTTGCACGCATTTTTGAAATTTTTCAGGGCGAAGGGCAATTCTCCTGCGCCGCGCGCGCCACCTGCACCTTGCCGCGCACGCAGGAATAGACGTCGCGGCGGAAGAGCGTTCTCGACACAAGCCGCCCCGCGCCGTCATAGACGGCGAGATAGCACTCGCTGCGCAGCCCCGCGCGCTCCGCGCGCAGCACCTTCTCCTCCTCCCCCTCGACGACCTCCGCGGGCGGCGGCGCGATGCGCTCCAAAACGGCGCTCTCCGGAACATACCGCCTGCCGTCCGGCAGCCCGTACACTTCAAAGCGCACGCTCCCCTCCCCCGTCCTGCCCAGAAGGTAGACGGGCAGATCGTAGGGATTTTGCAGTTTGAGATCGCTCGCGCGCGAGCCCATCGCGTCCTGCGAGGGGGGCACATACCCCACCGAAAGGGAGTGCGGACGGCTCTCGGTGACGCGCAGCCCGGCGCGCAGCGCCGCCCCCATCAGCGTGGTGGACGCCTGGCAGACGCCCCCGCCCGTTCCCTCGACGAACTCCCCCGAGAGGATGACGGGCGCGTCGAGAAAGCCGTTTGCCCGCGTGCGTTCTCCCACCGCCCCGTTGAAGGAAAAGACCTCGCCGGGCGCGAGCACGCTCCCCGAGATGCGCTCGCACGCGAGCGAGATATTGTGGACGCGCGCCGTCTTGCTCCCGTCGAACGCCGTCTCGAAGGCGGCGAGCAGCTGCGTGCGTTCGCGCAGCATCTCTTCGGTGACGCGCGGCTGCCAGGGGCGGGTGATCAGCGTCGCTTCGCGCGCGCCGCCGCGCACCGCGCGAAGAAGGGCGGCGAGCGAGGCGGCATAGTCGCACACTCTGCCCGCCCGTTCCGCCGTATAGACAAAGCCCTTCCGCGAGAAAGAGAGGACGGCGTCCTGCGGAAAAAGTACGTTTTTCTCGCATACGTCTGCGAGAAAAGCCTCCGCGTCCGGCAGTTCGCGCCGCACGGTGACAAAATACTCCCCGCCCCGCCGGGCGCGGCGCAGCACTTCGGCGAGGTCGTCCGCATAGACGAGGCGGGGCACGGCGTCCCCCGCGGGCGCGTGCAGCACGAAGGGTTCGCGCGGGAGCGTTTCGCGCACGCAGCGCTCCGCCTCGACATATGTCATGCCGCCCACGCACACCCCCTGCACGGTGACGTCCCGCCTGACGCGTGCCGTCCACCCGCCCAAAAAAAAGGCGCTCCCCGTGAGGAGGAGCGCCGCAATGCAGCTTGCAAATTTCTTCATCGGCTCCCTTCCCGGCGGAAGAGCGCCGCGAGCAGCGCTTCGGACGGCTCGAAGAGGGGCAGTCCGATGGCGCGTCTCCCGCCTTCGGCGTGAAAGTCCGAGCCGCCCGTCACGAGCAGCCCCTTTTCGCACGCGTATGCCCGGAACGCCTCCGCCTCATCGGAAGTATGGTCGGAATGATAACATTCTATGCCGTCAAGCCCCCCTTCGACGAGCGCATCCATGAGCGCGCGGCGCGCCTCCTTCCCGAGCGGGATGCGCCCCGGATGGGCGAGCGAAGCGATGCCGCCCGCGGCGTGGATGATGTCCACCGCGTCCTGCGGCGCCGGCCGACAGCGCACGGAAAAGCAGGGACGTCCCGCCGCAAATGCGGACAGATACAGCTCCCCCTTGTCTGCGCCCAGCCGCTCGGCGAAGGCGGAGACGACGTGCATGGTGTGCAGCGGCGCCTCCTTTTTGAGATGAAAGCGCTCGGCGTCGGCGAGCGTGACGTTCAGAGAAAAGTACGCGTTCCCCTTTTCGATCATCTCCTCCGCGCGGGCGAGAGCGCCCTGTCTGCGCCCCTCGAGGAAGCGCTCGTAGGCGGGGCACGGCGCGCAGCCGTAGCCGAGAACGTGCACCTTCGCCTCCCCCGCATAGGAGGAGACCTCCCAGCCGGAGACGTAGGAAAGCCCCGCCTCGCGCGCCGCCGCACGCTTGGCGGGAAGCCCTTCGAGGCTGTCGTGATCGGTCATGGAGATGAGATCGACGCCCGCCGCGGCGGCGCGGGAAGCGATCTCCCGCGGCGAATACGCCCCGTCCGAATAATAGGTATGGATATGCAGATCGGCTCTCATGATACGATCTTCCCCTCCCGGATCCTGATCTTGCGGCATTCGGCGCCGTACAGAACGCGCGCGGCGTGCGTGCAGGTGAGGATGCACTGGATATCCCTGATGCGTTCGAGCAGCTTCTTGCGGCGGGGCAGGTCAAGCTCGCTCATCACGTCGTCGAGGATGAGCACGGGCACCTCGCCCGCAAGCTCGCGGAAGATCTCCGTCTCGGCGAGCTTTAAGGAGAGCGCCGCGGTGCGCGCCTGCCCCTGCGAGCAGAAGGCGCGCGCGTCCGCGCCGTCGATGGAGATCTTGATGTCGTCGCGGTGCGGCCCCACCGTGGTGAAGCCGAGCCGCAGGTCGCGCTCGTGCGCGCCCGCAAACTGCCGCAGGAGCTTTTGCACGATCTCCTCCTCCTGCTCGGGATACGTTCCGTCCATCTCCAGCGTCAGCGTCTCCGCGCCGTCCGTGAGGAAGGCGTGTGCGTCGCGCGCAAGAGGGGCGAGCCGCGCAAGATACTGCCGCCGGTGCCGAATGATGCGCGCCGCATACACGGCGAGCTGTTCGTCCCAGACGGGCAATGTCTCCAGAACGAGGGAGACGTTGCTGTCTTTCAGGAGATTGTTGCGCTGATCGAGGATGCGCTGATAGCGCGCGAGCGCGGTGCAGTATTCGCGCGACGTCTGCGAAATGGAGAGATTGAGAAAGCGGCGGCGCTCGTCGGGGCCGTCCTGGATGAGGCGCAGCTCCCCCGGGGAGAAAAAGACGCAGTTCATGTTCCCCACGAAGTCCGCCGCCCGCGTCACGCGGTTGCCGTTGACGTACAGTTCGCGCTTCTTTTCGAAGATGACCGCCTCGAGGGTGACGTCGCCGAAGCGGGTGGCGGCGCGCGCCGCGATGCGCGCGCCGGACGCGCCGCGGCGGATGAGCTGGCTGTCGTGACGGATGCGCAGAGAGGTACCCGTGCAGAGATAAAAGACCGCCTCCGCGCAGTTGGTCTTGCCCTGCGCGTTGTGCCCCGTGAGGACGTTCAGCCCCTCCGAAAAGCAAAAGGTCTCGTCCTCGTAATTTCTGAAATTGTGCAGCGTCAAATTTTTGATGACCATGCTTGTTTTTCCGCGAAAACGCTTTCTTTTTGTGCGATTTTGTACTATAATGGATAGACAACGGGGCGCAGCCCTCTCTTGGTATTATAACAAAAGCTGCCCGAAAAGGCAATGCGTTTGCGAGGGAAAAAATGGCAGAACAATTCGAGATTTTGTGGAACACCATCCGCGAGCGCGCAAAGACGCTCATCAACTCCATCTCCTACAGCACCTTCATCGAAAATCTCGTCCCGGTGGACATCGTCAACAAGAAGATCGTGCTGCAGGCGGAGAGCGAACTTGCCGCGCTCACCATCACCAAAAACCACATGGAACAGCTGCGCGAAGCGGTCACCTCCGCAAACGTGGGGCTGACGGGCGCCATCATCGTCGTGGAGGGCAGCGAGGAATACTGCCTGCGCGAGACCCCCGACGCCGTCGAGGAGACGACCGTCGTGCTCGACGCACGCTATACCTTCGACTCCTTCGTCGTGGGCAGCTCCAACAAGTTCGTGTTCGCCGCCGCCAAGTCGGTCGCCGAAAACCCCGGGGAGAACTTCAACCCCCTCTATATCTACGGCGGCACGGGGCTGGGCAAGACCCACCTCATGCAGGCGATCGCCAATGAGATCCTGCAGAAGAAACCCTCTTTGAAGGTCATCTACACGACGAGCGAAAAGTTCCTCAACGAATATGTGGACAGTATGTACACCAAGAAAGGCTCCGGGCGCGACAACGAGACGCGCTTTCGGAACCGCTACCGCAACGTGGACGTGCTGCTCATCGACGACATCCAATTCTGGGCGGGCAAGTACGGCGTGCAGGAGGCGTTCTTCCACGCCTTCAACGAGCTGTTTTCCCAGCACAAGCAGATCGTCATTTCCTCCGACTGCCCCGCAAAGGAGCTGACGACCCTCGAAGAGCGCCTTCGGACGCGCTTTGAAGGCGGGCTGATCGCCGACATCCAGCCGCCGGACATCGAGACCAAGATCGCCATCCTGAAGCGCAAGGCGCTCGAAAAAAAATACGTCGTTCCCGACGACGTGCTCGCCTTCCTCGTCAAAAATTCGGACAACAACGTGCGCACGCTGGAGGGGCGGCTCAACACCGTCATCTTCGCGAGCAAGCTGCACGAGGAGCCCATCTCGCTGGCGCTCGCCGCCGCCGCACTGCAGGAGGCGATCGGCACCGACGAGCAGGAGGAAGTCACCCCCGACACCATCATCCGCGCGACGTGCACCTATTTCAACACGACCAAAGAGGATCTGCTCGGCAAAAACAAGCGGCAGGAGATCGTGCGGGCGCGGCAGGTCTGCACCTATCTCATGTGCGAGATGCTTGCCCTTCCCCTCGTCACCGTGGGCAAGATCATGGGCGGGCGCGATCACTCGACGGTCATCTACGCCCGCGACAAGATCGCCGAACTCATGCGCGTCAACGACAAGGTCGCAAAGGACGTCAACGACGTCAAGAGCGCCGTCTTAAAACAATAAACCAAGGCCCCTTCGCGGGGCCGTTTTTCGAGACGATGAACAGTTTTTCAGAAGGACAATATGACGCCGTCGTGATCGGCGCGGGGCACGCCGGGTGCGAAGCCGCCCTCGCCCTCGCCCGCACGGGCCTTTCGACCGTCATGCTCACCCTCAACCCGGACAGCATCGGCTTTATGCCCTGCAACCCCTCGGTGGGCGGCACGGCGAAGGGACACCTCGTGCGTGAGATCGACGCGCTGGGCGGGGAGATGGGGCTTGTCGCCGACCGCACCGCCCTGCAATACCGGATGCTCAACGCGGGCAAGGGCGCGGCGGTACAGTCCCTGCGCGCGCAGACGGACAAGAACAGATACCACACCGAGATGAAGCGGGTGCTCGAGCACACCGAACATCTGCGCATCGTGCAGGGCGAAGCGGCGGACATCCTCACCGAGGGCGGCAGGGTGACGGGCGTCGTCACCTCCTACGGCGGCGTGTTTTCCTGCCGTGCCGTCGTCGTTGCGACGGGCGTCTACCTCAACGCGCGCACCATCACGGGGGAAGTCGTCAAAGAGAGCGGCCCCAACGGGTTTGCGCGCGCGACGCTGCTCACCAAGGCGCTCCTGCGGCTGGGGTATTCGGTGCGCCGCTTCAAGACGGGCACTCCCGCCCGCCTGGACGGGCGCACCGTCGATGTCACGGAGCTTGCCGTTCAGCCGGGCGAGGAGGTGTATCCCTTCTCCTTCATGAACGACAAGGTTCCCCCGCGCGAGATGCAGACGCCCTGCTATCTCACCTATACCAACCGGGAGACGCACGCGATCATTCTCGATAACCTCGACCGCGCGCCCCTCTACAACGGCGCCATCTCCTCGACCGGCCCGCGCTACTGCCCCTCCATCGAGACCAAGGTGGTGCGCTTTGCGGACAAGGAGCGCCATCAGCTCTTTCTCGAACCCGAGGGCGCCGACACGACGGAGGTGTATGTGCAGGGGATGTCGACTTCCCTCCCCCACGATCTGCAAAAACAGATGTACCGCACCGTCAAGGGGCTGGAACACTGCGAGATCGTGCGCTACGCCTACGCGATCGAATACGACTGCATCGACACCCTCGACGTGCTGCCTACCCTCGAGAGCAAGAAGGTAAAGGGTCTCTACACGGCGGGGCAGATCAACGGCACGAGCGGCTATGAGGAGGCGGCGGCGCAGGGCCTCATTGCAGGGCTGAACGCCTCGCTCGCGCTGCGCGGGCGCGCACCGCTCGTTCTGCGGCGCGATCAGGCGTATATCGGCGTGCTCATCGACGACCTCGTGACCAAGGGCACGGACGAGCCGTACCGCATGATGACCTCGCGCGCGGAGTACCGCCTCTCCCTCCGTCAGGACAACGCCGACGAGCGGCTCACGCAGATCGGCTATGACTGCGGGCTGGTGAGCGGGGAACGCTACCGGAAATTTCTCGCGAGAAAACAGCTGCGCGCAGAGGCGGCAGCGCTGTTAGAGGAGCGCGCCGATCAGAAAACCGCCGATACGTTGGTGCAGAAACACGGCCAGCCGCCCCTCTCGGCGGGCGTGACCTACGCCGATCTTCTGCGCCGCGGCATCCCGCTCGACGAGTTGAGCGAGGTATTCGGCATCCTCGCCGACACCCCCGCCGACGTGCGGCTCTCCTGCGAGACGGAGATCCGCTACGCGGGGTACTTGAAGCGCAGCCGCGACGAGGCGGAGCGCGCCAAGAAGATGGAGGCAAGCCCGCTGCCCGAGGACATCGACTACGCCGCCATCGAGGGGCTGCGGCTGGAGGCGCGCGAAAAGCTCGCCCGCATCCGCCCCTTAAGTCTCGGGCAGGCGGAGCGCATCTCGGGCGTCTCCCCCGCCGACATCGCCGTGCTCATGGTCTATCTCTCCGCGAAAAAAAAGGCGGAATAAAACCGCGCCGCGGCCCGCAAAACGAGTTGCCTTTTTCCGCCGTTTGTGCTATCATAGAGCAGCAATCGGACACACAAGATCGGGTAAACATTGGAAACGCACACCGCCTGCGGGCGGCGATAACGAACAACACGGCAACGTGTTGTTTTTTTGCGCAAAAAAATCAGACAGGAGCGTTTTCATGCCCAAAAATTTCTTGCAGGAAGTCGTCTTTACCCTCATCATGGTCGTCGTCATGGTCTATGCGATGGTCTGTTACAACATCGCCCTCGATTTCGGCGAACTCAACAACACCGTCTTTGTCGCGGCGTTCTCGGAGCTGTGGTACATGGGGCTCATCGCCCTCGCGCTCGAGCTGTTCGCCGTCGGCCCGATCGCCAAAAAACTCGCCTTCCGCATCCTCGACCCCGCAGCACAGCCCCCTCTCTTCATGACGCTGCTCATCTCCGCGATCACCGTCTGCTTCATGTGCCCGCTCATGAGCCTCGCCGCGACGCTCATCATAAAACAGCCTGCCGCCGCCGACTTCTTCGCCGTCTGGGTGCAGACGACCGTCCTCAACTTCCCGATGGCGCTCTGCTGGCAGATCTTCTTCGCCGGCCCCCTCGTGCGCCTCATCTTCCGCATCCTCTTCGTCTGTCGGAGAAAATCCGCCCATCAATAAATATGTTCTCGCGTGCGCAGATGCGCACGCGGACTTTTTTATTTTATCCCCTCTTTTTTCTTGACAACGGCGGGGAAAGGTGGTATACTCTTCCTGTTCCTTGCATAACAAGGAACATGGGAGAACGGGATGGGAACGGACGCACAACTCAACAAAGGCGTCCTCGAAGGGTGCGTTCTGCGCCTTCTCAAGGGACAAAAACTCTTTTCGGGCGAGATCGTGGAGAAAATGCGCGGCTGCGGCTTCACCGATTTTTCCGAGGGGACGCTCTATCCCATGCTGCTGCGCCTGGAGCGCGACGGCTGCTTTGAGATCTCGCGCACTCCCAGCCTCAACAGCCCGCCCAAAAAGTATTATACGCTCTCGGCAAAGGGGCGGCAAAAACTTGCCGCCTTCGAGGAACAATGGCGCGAATTGTCGCAAAATATCCGTAACGTATTCTCAAAACCGGAGGATGACCATGCTGAACAAGAATAATGCAAAACTCTATCGCACCCTGCGCGGGGACTACCGCAAGTACGCGCGACAGCTCAAAAACACGCTGTTTGACTGCTGCAGCGAAACAGCGGCGATCAACGACTCGCTTTCGGACGTGTTCGGGATGCTCGCCGCGGCGCAGGCGGCGGGGCGCGCCTTCGGGGAGGTCATACCCGAACCGCAGACGAGCATCCGCGAGACGGCGCTCTGCTTCCCCGCACGGAAGATACGCAGAAATTCCGTCGTCATTCTCCTGCTGAGCGCGGCGCTTGTGCTCATCGCGGGCGGAATGATCGCCGTTTGGCTCACAAGCGCCGTGTGGTTGGCACCCCCTTTGCCGCAATTCGACAGCGAGAACTTCACCGTGTACTGGCAGCCCGTCGAACACGCCGAGGCGTATGAGATCACTGTCAACGATGAGAAGGTCGGGCGCACCGAAGAGACGGCTTTTTCCCTCGACAGAGATCGCTGGGAAGGAGAGCGGCTCACGATCATCGTGACCGCGACGGGGAGCGGCAGATTCCGCGACAGTTACGGCAGCATCGACTATACGCCGCCCGCCGAGCCGCTCGGCTCCTTCCGGGAGCGCCTTGAGCAGGATGCGCTGTTTGAGAACGGCACGACGGCGGAGTTTTCCTGGCCCGTCGGACAATATGCCTCCATCCGCCTGGAATTTACGCCGGAGGTCAACCTCTGCGTCCGCGTCATGGGCGATCTGATCGGGCTGTACGAGGGCACGCTCGAAACCAAGGAGGACGATCTCTCCGACCCCGTTCCGACCGACGATTTTCTCATCCTGCAGAAGAATGTCACCTATCTCATCGTCCTCGATCCGGGGGAGAGCTATCCCCTCTGCACCCTCGCCATCGCGCTCGCAGACCCTCTCGCCGCCGCCGAAGCGCAGCTCCCGCTCCCCGCAGGCATGACGCTGTTCGGCAGCAGATCGGTGTTCGATTACGAGGACGCGATCGCAAAGACGGCGAGCGATTTCCGCTTTGCCTGGCTGGACGCTCTGTCCGATCTTTCCTCCGCGCTTTCATGGATGGACGGCTTCTGTCTGTCGCATCTCGGCAAGGATGAAGGCGGGCACTTCTGGCTGATCGACAATCTCTCGGAGGAGCGTCCTCTCGTCTTGGAAGACCGCCTGCAGACGCTCGACGTCACAACGGAGCGCAAGCGCATCGACGTGCCGTCCGGGTGGTCGAGCTATCAATTTACAATCGGGCATGACGCGGCGGCAGGAGTCGTCGCAGACAACGGATATCTCATGCTCTATGCAGACAAGGAGGACGATCTTGCCCTGCGACGCGCCGATTCCTCGGGCGCAGTGCCGCTGGAATTTCACACCTCCGCAGCAGGCCCGCTCGCCGCGTTCGATTTTCTTGTCCAGCTTCCCGACGTCGACGAACCGCCGAGATCGGTCACGTTCTCTCTGTTCAATCCGTCCGAACAGGCAGTCCCCCTCCTCTACGACCTCATGCAGGAGGTGACCGTCACCGAGGAAACGCTCGCACAGGGCACACTGACCCTGCAGCCCGGCATCACCGCGATCGAAAATCGGACGGACGCCCTGCTCATAGCGAGCACCGCGCAAGCATTCTATGCCCAAGAGAGCGTACTTTTGCACCAGAGTTGGTATCTCCATCTGCACCTTCAGGACGTGCCTTCCATGACCCGCTTTGCATGGCAGGACGATGCATATTTCTTTAACCCCTGCAAGGAGCCGCTCACCCTGACGATCGCGGCATACCGCCCCGCCTCCGCAGCGGACGGCTGATTGATCCCGCACTGCACCGCTCTGTAACGGACGGCTGATTGATCCCATTTTATAAACCGTCCGCGTGCGCATCTGCGCACGCGGACGGTTTTTCTCCGACGCAAATCTTTTTGCGAAATGCTGCGGTATCTCATATGAAATTGTTTCGTTCGGCGCACGCGCCTCACCCTCAAAGAGGGAGGCAACAGCAAGGCTCCCTCTCCGAGGGAGCTGGCGCAAAGCGCCTGAGGGAGTTCGTCGCGGCAAGGCAAGGTTCTTGAGAAATCCGGCAAGCCGAATTTCCCACTTTTCCCGCCTGCCGCCCCTTCTTCGCAAAAATCTTTGCTGCGCAAATCTTTTTGCGAAATGCTGCGGTACCTCATTTTATAGCTACTCCTCCCGCCCCTACGGGGCCCCTCCCTCTATGAGGGAGGCAACAGCAAGGCTCCCTCTCCGAGGGAGCTGGCGCAAAGCGCCTGAGGGAGTTCGTCG
>CALVWN010000085.1 GCA_944367415.1 uncultured Clostridia bacterium
TCGGCGACGAGCGCGGTATAGGGGTTGCGCATCCTGCGCCAGGGGAGGTCTCTTTTGCAAACGCGGTACCACTCCAAAAGGGGCGGCACCGCGCGTGCAAGCAGTTGACTGTTCTCGTTTGTATCCATGCAATCCATCAGAAAAGTCCGGAAATGACGCCGTTTTCGTCCACGTCGATCTTTTCCGCCGCAGGAACGGGCGGAAGACCGGGCATGGTGAGGATATTCCCCGTAAGGGCGACCACAAACCCCGCGCCTGCGGAGATCTTGACGTCGCGCACGGTGACGACGAAGTGCTCGGGTGCGCCGAGCTTTTTGGCGTCGTCCGAGAAGGAATACTGCGTCTTGGCCATGCACACGGGCGTCTTGCCGAAGCCGAGCCCTTCCAGACGGGCGATCTCGGCATCCGCTTCGGGCGTGTACTCGACGCCGTCCCCGCCGTACACCTTCCTGACGATCGCGGCGATCTTCTCCTTGACGGGCAGCGTCTCGTCGTAGCAGTAGCGGAACGCATTGGGCTGATCGCACAGCGCCACGACCGCCTCGGCGAGCGCTTCGCCCCCCTTTCCGCCCTCCGCCCAGACGGTGGAGAGCACCGCGTTCACGCCCAGCTTTTTACACTCCTCCATGACGAGCGCGATCTCGGCGTCCGTATCGGTGGGGAAACGGTTGAGCGCAACCACGGCGGGAAGGCCGTAGACTTCCTTCATGTTGCGCACATGGCGCAGAAGGTTGGGCAGACCCGCACGAAGCGCGGGCAGGTTCTCCGCGGCGAGCTCGGTCTTGGCGACGCCGCCGTGCATCTTGAGCGCGCGGACGGTGGCGACCACCACGCAGGCCGAAGGCCGCAGGTGCGCGAAACGGCACTTGATGTCGAGGAACTTCTCCGCCCCGAGATCGGCGCCGAATCCCGCCTCGGTGACGACGTAATCGCCCAGCTTCATGGCCGTGCGCGTCGCCACGACGGAATTGCAACCGTGTGCGATGTTGGCGAACGGGCCGCCGTGGACGAAGGCAGGCGTGCCTTCCAGCGTCTGGACAAGATTGGGCTTCAACGCGTCCTTCAAAAGGGCGCACATCGCCCCCGCCGCCTTGAGATCGCCCGCCGTGACGGGTTTCCCGGCGTGCGTGTAGCCGACGACGATGCGCTTTAAGCGCTCTTTGAGGTCGGTGAGCGAGGTGGCAAGGCAGAGAATCGCCATTACCTCGCTGGCGACGGTGATCTCATAGCCGTCCTTTCTGGGAACGCCGTTCTTCCCGCCGCCGAGGCCGTCCTCGATGTAGCGAAGCTGTCTGTCGTTCATGTCCACGCAACGCTTCCAGGTGATGCTGTCCTTGTCGATGTCCAGCGCGTTGCCCTGGAAAATGTGATTGTCCAGCATGGCGGCAAGCAGGTTGGCCGCCGCGCCGATGGCATGCATGTCGCCCGTGAAGTGCAGGTTGATGTCCTCCATCGGGACGACCTGCGCATAGCCGCCGCCCGCCGCGCCGCCCTTGACGCCGAACACGGGCCCGAGCGAGGGCTCGCGCAGGGCGACGACCGCCTTCTTGCCGATGCGGCGCAGTCCGTCCGCAAGGCCGATGGTCGTGGTCGTCTTGCCCTCGCCCGCGGGCGTGGGCGTGATGGCCGTCACGAGGATGAGCTTGCCCTCGCTGCCCGCCCGATTCATCACGGACAAATCGACCTTCGCCTTGTTCTTTCCGTAGTACTCGATGTCGTCCTCAGTGAGGCCGACGCTCTTTGCAATCTCCAGAACAGGGCGCAGTTTTGCGCTCTGCGCAATTTCGATGTCACTTTTCATGCTCTTCTCCACAAAAAACTCCGAAGCGTGCCGCCATCAACGGAAATAGCGGACCGCGCTCTCGAACAGCTTCATGTCGTATTCGCCGGGGACGTTCTGATACAGTCCCGCGCCCTTGCGCTCGGCGTGACCCATCTTGCCGAATACCCTGCCGTCGGGCGAAAGAATGCCCTCGATCGCTGCCGCAGAGCCGTTGGGGTTGAAATGGATGTCCATCGTCGCGTTGTCGGAGAGATCGACGTACTGCGTCATGATCTGACCGTTTTCGGCGAGTTTTTCGATGAGCGACGGGCTGGCGACAAACTTGCCTTCGCCGTGCGAAATGGGAACGGAGAACACCTCGCCCGCCTCCACGAGGGAGAGCCAGGGCGACTGCACGGAGGCGACGCGTACCCGCACGATGCGCGACTGGTGGCGCGCGATGTTGTTATAGGTGAGCGTCGGGCAGTTTGCGTCGGTGTCGATGATTTTGCCGAAGGGAACGAGTCCGAGCTTGATGAGCGCCTGGAATCCGTTGCAGATCCCGCCCATGAGCCCCTGCCGCTCGTCCAGAAGACGGGTGACGGCCTCTTTCACGCGTTCGCCGCGGAAGAATGCCGTGATGAACTTTCCCGAACCGTCCGGCTCGTCGCCGCCCGAGAATCCGCCGGGGATGAACACGATCTGCGCGCCCTGCACCTTGTCGGCGAACGTCTGTGCGGAGTGCGCGACTTCCTCCGCCGTGTGGTTGCGGATGACGAAGATCTCCGGCTCCGCCCCCGCGTCGGCAAACGCCTTTGCGGTGTCGTATTCGCAGTTGGTGCCGGGGAACACGGGAATGAGCACGCGCGGCTTTGCAAACGCTCCGCCGCCCGCGAGCGTGCTGTGCGTGCGGAAGGTAAAGTTGCGCACCGACGCCTCGGGAGAAGCGATGTTGCACGCATACACGGGCTCGAGTTTGTCCTCATACACGCGCAGAAGATCGCTCAGGAAGAGGCGCTCGCCGCCATACGCGATGGCGCTCACGGCGGTCGTCTCGCCGAGCGGCGTCCCGACGGGAACGTCTTCGGAGAGCTCCAGAAGAAAGGCACCGTACCGATAGCCGAACATCGTTTCGGGCGATACGTTCTCTGCATAACGGAACCCGACCATGTTGCCGAAGCACATCTTCATGACGCCCTCGGCGATGCCGCCGAATCCCGGCGTCCACGCGGAGAGCACCTTCCCCGCGCGCATGAGCGCCGTCACGCGCGCAAATACGCTCAGAAGAGACGCCGTGACGGGCAGGCCCGTCTCGTCGTAGTCGGGCGCGAGCAGCACGACCTTGTGTCCCGCCGCCTTGAATTCGGGCGTGACGACTTCGCGCACGTTGCCCGTCGTCACCGCAAAGGAGACGAGCGTGGGCGGAACGTCGATGTGCTCGAAGGTGCCGCTCATGGAGTCCTTGCCGCCGATGGCGGCGATCCCGAGATTCTTCTGCGCCTCGAACGCACCGAGAAGCGCGGCAAGCGGCTGTCCCCAGCGCGCGGGGTCATGCCCAGGCTTTAAGAAGTACTCCTGGAAGGAGAGATAGGTGTCGTCCGTGGACGCACCGGATGCGACGAGCTTTGCGATGCTCTCCACGACGGCGAGATAGGCGCCGTGGTAGGGACTCTTTTCGGTGATGTACGGATTTCCGCCCCACGCCATGTAGGAAACGGTGTCCGTATGCCCCTTTTCCACCGACACGAGATGCACCATCGCCTGAGGCGGCGTGAGCTGATACCGTCCGCCGAAGGGCATCACGACGGTGCCTGCGCCGATGGTCGAATCGAAGCGCTCGGAAAGGCCGCGCTTGGAGCAGACGTTGAGGTCGCCCGCAAGACGGGTGTAGTTTTCCGTGAACGTCCCCTTGACGGGACGCTGCCAGTCCTTGCACGTTTCGGGGGCAACGGTAATGTGTTTTTCCGCACCGTTGGAGTTGAGGAACTCGCGCGAGACGTCTACGATGACCTTCCCGTTCCAGCGCATGACAAGGCGGGGACGCTCGGTGACGGTCGCGACGACGGTCGCCTCCAGGTTCTCTTTCTCGGCGAGCGCGATGAACTGTTCGGCCTTGTCCGGCTCCACGACGACCGCCATGCGCTCCTGCGATTCGGAGATGGCGAGTTCGGTGCCGTCCAGACCGTCGTATTTCTTGGGGACGGCATTGAGGTCGATGTCCAGCCCGTCGGCGAGCTCGCCGATGGCGACGGACACGCCGCCCGCGCCGAAGTCGTTGCAGCGCTTGATGAGCAGCATCGCCTCCTTGTTGCGGAAGAGGCGCTGCAATTTGCGCTCTTCGGGCGCGTTGCCCTTCTGCACCTCTGCGCCGCAGTGGGTGAGCGATTCGAGCGTGTGCGACTTGGAGGAACCCGTCGCGCCGCCGCAGCCGTCGCGGCCCGTTCTGCCGCCCAGAAGGATGACTTTATCGCCCGGAGCGGGGACCTCGCGGCGCACGTTCTCCGCGGGGGTCGCCGCGATCACGGCGCCGATCTCCAGCCGCTTTGCGACATACCCGGAGTGGTAGAGTTCGTCCACCTGCCCCGTGGCAAGGCCGATCTGGTTGCCGTAGGAAGAGTACCCCGCCGCCGCCGTCGTGACGATCTTGCGCTGCGGGAGCTTGCCCTTGAGCGTGTCTTTTACGGGGACGAGCGGATCGCCCGCGCCCGTGACGCGCATGGCGGCATAGACATAGCTTCTGCCCGAAAGCGGATCGCGGATGGCGCCGCCGATACAGGTCGCCGCGCCGCCGAATGGCTCGATCTCGGTGGGATGGTTGTGCGTCTCGTTCTTGAAGAGCAGCAGCCAGTCCTGCGCCTCGCCGTCCACGTTCACCTTGATCTTGACCGTGCAGGCGTTGATCTCCTCCGATTCGTCCAGCTTCTGCAGCATTCCGCGCTTTTTCAGAAGTTTTGCCGCAATGGTGCCGATATCCATGAGGTTGACGGGTTTCGTCCTGCCGATCTCCGCACGCGCCGCGAGATAGTCGTCATACGCCTTTTGCAGCAGTTCGTCCTCGAAGGTGACCGAATCAATGGTCGTGAGGAAGGTGGTGTGGCGGCAGTGATCCGACCAATAGGTGTCGATCATGCGGATCTCGGTGAGCGTGGGATCGCGCCCCTCCTTTCGGAAATACGCCTGACAGAACGCGACGTCGTCGGCGTCCATCGCGAGATCGTACTTTCCGACGAAGTCTGCAAGCCCCTTCTCGTCGAGCTGCAAAAAGCCCGTGAGCGTGGGCACTTCGGAGGGAACGGGATGGGAAATTTTCAGCGTCTGGGGAATGGCGAGGGACGCTTCGCGGCTCTCGACGGGGTTGATGACGTACTTTTTGATCGCCTCCAGCTCCTCCTCGGAGAGCGCGCCGTACACGGCATACACCTTCGCCGTGCGGATGACGGGACGGGGCTGCATGGAGATGAGCTGGATGCACTGCGCCGCCGAATCGGCGCGCTGGTCGAACTGCCCCGGCAGATATTCCACCGCGAACACGCGCGCGCCCGCAAGGTCGACGCCCTCGGATGCCCTGTCCATCTGCGGCTCGGAAAAGACGGTATGGACGCACTCGGAAAAGAGCGTTCCGTCGATATCCTCCGCGTCATAGCGGTTGAGGACGCGGATGCGGGTGACGGAGCCGATGCCGAGCAGTTCCCTCACGTCGGACAAAAGCGCGCGCGCCTCGTTGTCGAAGCCCTCTTTCTTTTCCACATAAACTCTGTAGACCATTCTCTCCTCCGGATGCGTCATTGCGCCTTGAGCGCCGCAAGCGCGCGCTTGCCGATGTCTCTGCGCATATATGCGTTTTCAAAGTGAATGCGGTCGGCGAGCGCATAGGCGCGTCCGATCGCCTCTTCGAGCGTGTCCGCCGTGGCGACGGCGCCCAGCACCCTGCCGCCCGACGTCAGAAGTTCGCCGTCCTGCAGCTTTGCGCCCGCGACATAGATGTCCTCCCCCGCGCCCGGCTCGGGCATGGTGATGGGGAATCCCGTCTCGTAGTGCTTGGGATACCCGTCGGAGGCGAGCACGACGCAGCAGGACGCGCCCTTTTTGAAGCGCACCATGTCTGCGGCCAACGTGCCGCCGCGCACCGCGAGCATGATCTCGGGAAGATCGCTCGTGAGAAGGGGCAGAACGACCTGCGTCTCGGGATCGCCGAAACGGCAGTTGTATTCGATGACCTTGGGGCCGTCCTTCGTGAGCATCAGCCCGAAATAGAGGCAGCCCTTGAAGGTGCGCCCCTCGGCGTTCATCGCGCGGACGGTGGGCAGGAAGATCTTCTCCATGCACTCTGCGGCGATCTCCTCCGTGTAGTAGGGATTGGGCGCGACCGTTCCCATGCCGCCGGTGTTGAGCCCCTCGTCGTTGTCCTTCGCGCGCTTGTGATCCATCGAGGACACCATCGGCACGATCGTCTTGCCGTCCGTGAAGGAGAGGACGGACACCTCGGGGCCGGTCAGGAACTCCTCGACGAGGACGCGCTCGCCGCTCGCGCCGAACACCTTCTCCACCATCATTTCGCGGATGGTCTTCTTCGCCTCGTCGAAATCGTTCACGATGACGGCACCCTTGCCGAGGGCAAGTCCGTCCGCCTTGATGACGGTGGGATAGCTCGCGCGTTCAAGGTAGGCGACCGCCGCGGCGGGGTCGGTGAACACCTCGCTCGCCGCCGTGGGGATGCCGTACTTTTTCATGAGGTTCTTGGAGAACACCTTGCTCCCCTCGATGACAGCGGCGTTCTTTGTCGGTCCGAAACAGGGAACGCCCGCCGCTTCCAGGGCGTCCACACAGCCCATGCACAGCGGATCGTCGGGCGTGACGACCGCAAAATCCACTTCACGTTCCCGCGCAAACGCGACAATGCCGTCGATGTCCGTCGCCTTGACGGGAATGCACTCGGCGTCCTTTGCAATGCCGCCGTTGCCGGGGAGCGCATAGATCTTGCCCGCGCGCCGGCTTTTATTCAATGCCTTGATGACGGCGTGTTCTCTTCCGCCGCCACCGACTACCAGAATATCCATAATGTTGCCTCGTAAAAGAAATGCTTGCGCGCAAACCCGCGAAAAAATGCAGGTTTGCGCGTCGGAAATCGTGCTTTAGTGATGGAACAGCCGCATCCCCGTGAACGCCATGACCATGCCGTGCGCGTCCGCCGCCTCGATGACGAGGTCGTCGCGCACCGAGCCGCCCGGCTCGGCGACATAGGTGACGCCCGAACGATAGGCGCGTTCGATGTTGTCGGAGAAGGGGAAGAACGCGTCCGAACCGAGCGACACGCCCTTGATGCCCGCGAGGTACTCCGCCTTCTCCTCCCGCGTGAAGGGCTCGGGGCGCACGGCGAAGTTGTTCTGCCAGACGCCGTCGGCGAGCACTTCGTCCGCGTCGTCGGAGAGATACAGGTCGATGATGTTGTTCTTCTCGGGACGCCCGACGCCCTCGGCGAACTGCAGGGAGAGCACCTTCTCGTGCTGGCGCAGGTGCCAGAGATCCGCCTTCTGCGCCGCGAGGCGGGTGCAGTGGATGCGCGACTGCTGCCCCGCGCCCACGCCGATCGCCTGCCCGTCCGCCGCAAAGCAGACGGAGTTGGACTGCGTATATTTGAGGGTGATGAGCGAGATGATGAGATCGATCGCCTTCTCCTCGGGAAGCTCCTTGTTCTTCGTCACGATGTTGTCAAGCAACGCACGGTCGATCTTGAAGTTGTTGCGCCCCTGCTCGAAGGTGACGCCGAACACCTGCTTTCTCTCGATCTCGGCGGGAACGTAGTCGGGATCGATCTTCACGACGTTATAGCCGCCCTTGCGCTTGCTCTTTAAGATCTCGAGCGCCTTGGGGGTATAGCCGGGGGCGATGATGCCGTCGGAGACCTCGCGCTTGATGATGTTCGCCGTGACCTCGTCGCACACGTCGGAGAGCGCGATCCAGTCGCCGAAGGAGGACATCCTGTCCGTGCCGCGCGCCCTTGCGTAGGCGCAGGCGAGCGGGGAATCGTCAAGCCCCGCGATGTCGTCGACGAAGCACGCCTTTTTGAGCGGCTCGGAGAGCTTTTTGCCGACCGCCGCCGACGTGGGCGAGACGTGCTTGAAGCTGGTCGCCGCGACCATGCCCGTCGCCGCTTTCAGCTCCTTGACGAGCTGCCAGGAGTTGAAGGCGTCGAGGAAGTTGATATACCCCGGACGGCCGTTCAGGATCTCCACGGGCAGATCGCTGCCGTCCGCCATGTAGATGCGGGCAGGCTTCTGATTGGGATTGCACCCGTACTTTAACTGAAATTCGCTCATACGTCCCCCTTATTTCGTGTACTTGTTGATGAGCACGCTCTCCTCCTTCCACGTTCTGAGCGTGATGGCGCGGCAGTAGAGCGAAATTTTATTGTCGGCGTCCAGACTCTCCCAGATCTCTCGGGCGAACTCATTGACGTCGTTGGGAATGGAGACGCGCTCCGGCTCCCCCGTGAACGTGGGCAGGGGCGTGCCGTCCTTTTCATAGGTGTGCAGAAAGTGCCCCGTGCCGTTGACCGGCTCATAGTCGAAGGTGAAGCGGTTGCACTTCTCCCCCTTGCCGTCCGCACTCTTCAAAATGGACATCTCATAGGTGAAAGAGCCGCGCTTCAAGTGCAGAATGCCGCTGATGCGGGGGGTGTAGTTGGGCGCGTCCGGCTCGAAGGTGCGCGTCTTCAGCGCGCAGCGGAAGCACTTGCCCATCTTGAGGTACTCCTCGATGGTGTCCGTCTGATCGCCGTTCGTCACGATGACGTCGTCCCCCACCCGCTTGACGGGGGAGTAGATGATGAGCGAGGGATCGGCGACCTTGCTCTCGTCGAAGGGGTAGATGGTCACGTTGTCCCCCTCCTCTCGGAACACGCGGTTGCGCGAATTTTCGCTCCTGCCCATGATGAAGTAGGCGAACATCGCCTTTCTCCCGTCCGAGCTCTTGCCGATGACGATGCCGCGCCCCGGATAGGAATTGCCCGCGAGGGCGCGCTTCATGCTCTTTCTGATATAGCCCATGTCTGTCTCCTTACGCTTTTTCCGATTGCAGTTTTTTGCAGACGGTCTCCACCGCCTGCGGAAGGATGATCCACTCCGCCTCGCGCATGACGCGCTTTTGCAGCGTCTCGGGGGTATCCCCCTCCTCGACATACACCGCCCTCTGCGCGATGATGGGGCCGCCGTCGCACACCTCGTTGACGTAATGCACGGTCGCACCCGTCACCTTCACGCCGCGCGCGAGCGCCGCCTCGTGCACCTTCAGCCCGTAAAATCCGGGGCCGCAGAAGCTGGGGATGAGGGAGGGATGCACGTTGATCATGCGCATCTCATACTCCCTGGTGAACGCCGCGCTCAGAATGGTCATGAACCCCGCGAGGACGACCAGACCGATGTCATGCTCTTTGAGGAGCGCAAGAATTTTCCTCTCGCGCTCCCCGCGGTCGGGAATATCCTTTTTGTCGACGACGGCGGCAGCGACGCCCGCGCGCTTGGCGCGCTCCAGGGCGTATGCCTGCGCGTTGTCCGAGACGACGAGCGCGATCTTCCCCGAGGGAATGTTGCCCGCCGCCGCGCTGTCGAGGATCGCCTGTAAATTGGTGCCGCCGCCCGAACACAGGACGGCGACGTTGACCTTCTTCATACGAGCTGCACCCCGTCGCCGCGCACGATCTCGCCGAGAACGTACGCGTCCTCGCCGTTCGCGCGCAGGATCTTTATGGCGCGGTCGGCGTCCTCCTTCGCGACGACGATGCTCATGCCCACGCCCATGTTGAAGGTGTTGAACATATCGTGCTCGGAGATGTTCCCCGTCCTTTGGATGAGGTCAAAGACGGGCAGCACCCGGACGGCGCTGCGGGCGATCTTCACGCCCAGTCCTTCGGGGATGGAGCGGGGCATATTTTCATAGAATCCGCCGCCCGTGATGTGCGAAATGCCCTTGACGTCCACCTCTTTGAGGAGGGCGAGGACGGGCTTTACATAGATCCTGGTGGGCGTGAGCAGCGTCTCGCCCAGCCCCTTGCCGCCCAGCGCCGCAACGGGCGAGGTGAGGTCGCAGTGCTCCACGTCGAACACCTTCCGCACGAGCGAGAACCCGTTGGAATGGACGCCCGACGAGGGAAGGGCGAGCATGACGTCCCCCTCCTTCATCTTGGTATTGTCGATGACCTTGCTACGGTCGACGACGCCCACCGCGAACCCGGCGAGGTCGTACTCCTCCTCGGGCAGCAGCCCCGGATGCTCGGCGGGCCGACCGCCGCTGAGCGCGCCGCCCGCGCGCACGCAGCCCTCTGCGACGCCGCCCACGATGGAGGCGATCTTCTCGGGGAAGTTCCTGCCGCAGGCGATGTAGTCGAGGAAGAAGAGCGGCTTTGCGCCGCAGCAGATGATGTCGTTGACGCACATGGCGACGCAGTCGATGCCCACCGTGTCGTGCTTGTCGAGCAGGAACGCGAGTTTAATTTTGGTGCCGACGCCGTCCGTGCCCGAGACGAGCACGGGCTCCTTCATGCCCCCCATGTCGAGGGGGAAGAGTCCGCCGAAGCCGCCGATGTCCGCCCTGCCCTCGGGCATGGTACGGGCGACGTGCTGTTTCATCAGCTCCACCGCCCTATATCCCGCGGTGATATCCACGCCCGCCGCCTTATAGCTGTCCGAATAACTTTTCTCCATGTTGACTCCTGCTCAGTTGTTCTTGCGGAACTTGGGATTTTCGCTGATGGGTCTGCCGGCAATGGGCCGCTCGAAGCGGTCTTTGCCCGGCTCCTTCGGGATCTCGGTGGGATAGACGCCGTCAAAACAGGCGCAGCAGAACCCGCTGCCGTCGCCGCCCGTCAGGCGCTTTGCGTGCTCGATGTCGAGATACCCCACGGAATCCGCCCCGATGATCTTGGCGATCTCCTCCGTCGTATGATGGCAGGCAATGAGGTTGTCCCGCGAATCGATGTCCGTCCCGTAATAGCAGGGATTGAGGAATTTCGGCGCGGACGAGAGGAAATGCACTTCGGTCGCCCCCGCCTCGCGCAGAAGGCGCACGATGCGCGCGCTCGTCGTGCCGCGCACGATGGAGTCGTCGACAAGCACGACGCGCTTGCCGTCCACCGCGGAGGCGATGACGTTGAGCTTGATCTTGACGCGATCCTCGCGCACCTTCTGATCGGGCGCGATGAACGTCCTGCCGATATATTTATTCTTGATGAATCCGATGCCGTAGGGAATGCCCGACGCCTGCGCATAGCCGAGCGCCGCATCCAGGCCCGAATCGGGCACACCGATGACGATGTCGGCGTCGATCTTGTATTTTTCCGCGAGGAAGGCGCCCGCGCGCATCCTTGCGTCGTGAACGTA
>CALVWN010000086.1 GCA_944367415.1 uncultured Clostridia bacterium
ATTTTATTCTGATATTTCTCGATGTAGGGCATTGCCTCCAGGAGAAATTCTGCCTGTTCTTCCTTTCCGATCACGTCCTGTAATCTCCGTTGATCTTTACATAGTCATAGGTGAGGTCGCACCCCCATCCCGTTGCGCCGAAGTCGCCGTCATGGAGCAAAACGTCGATGACGATCTCTTTCTCGGAAAGCACCGCCTTTGCCGTCTCTTCCGAGAAGGGCACGCCGCGCCCGTTTTCGCACACCTTGACGGCGCCCGCCGCCGAGCAGAAGCACACTTCCACCTTGTCGGGATCGAGCGCCGCGCCGGAATAGCCGAGCGCACACAATACTCTGCCCCAGTTGGCGTCCGCGCCGAACATCGCCGCCTTGACGAGGTTGGAATTGATGACCGCCTTTGCGGCGAGCCGCGCATCCTGCCTGCTCCTCGCGCCCTGCACGCGGCACTCGATGAGCTTGGTCGCCCCCTCGCCGTCCGCGGCAAGCTTTCTGCACATGGCGCTCGTCAGGGCGTGGAGCGCCTCGCAAAATGCCGCGAAGTCCTCCCCGTCCTCCGTCACGGGCGCGTTGCCCGCAAGCCCGTTCGCCATGATGCAGAGCGTATCGTTGGTGGAGGTGTCGCGGTCGACCGAGAGCATATTGAGGGAATCCTGCACGTCCGCCGAGATCGCCTTCTGCAGCATCTCGGAGGAGATTGCCGCATCCGTCGTGAGGAACATGAGCATGGTCGCCATATTGGGGCAGATCATGCCGACGCCCTTGCAGATGACGCCCATGCGGCACTCCTTTCCGCCCAGCGCGAAGGAGACGGCGGCCTGTTTTTTGACGGTGTCCGTCGTCATGATCGCCTCTGCCGCGGCGTCGCTGTTGGCGCCCAATCCTGCGACGAGCGCCCCCATGCCCCGTTCGATGGGTTCGAGGGGAAGCGGCTGTCCGATGACGCCCGTCGAGGCGATGACCACGTCCTCGGCGGGAACGCCCGCGTACTGCTCGACGAGCGCGCACATCTTCTCTGCGATCTCCACGCCGTCCGCGTTGCAGGTGTTGGCGTTGCCGCTGTTGACGATGACCGCCCGCGCGTGCCCGTCGGCAACGTGCTGTTGTGTGACGAGAATGGGCGCCCCCTTGACGAGGTTGGTCGTATAGACGCAGGCGACGTTGCACACCGCTTCGGAGAGAATGAGTGCAAGATCTTTCTTGTCCTTATTTTTGCGGATCCCGCAGTGGATCCCGTTTGCTTTGAATCCCTTGGGCGCACATACACCGCCCGCAATTTCTTTTTGCATCATCTTATCCTTGCTATTATATCACAATGAAACGCCCTCGTCAAGTCCGAGCGCGATATTCATGTTCTGAATTGCCGCTCCCGATGCCCCTTTCCCGAGGTTGTCCAGCCGCGCCGTCAGCAGGATGCGCTCGTCGTTGCCATTGACGAGGATCTCCAGGCAGTTGGTGCCGTTGAGCGTATCGGCGGCAATGTAGCCGCTCTCCTCTTTCCCCACGCGCACGAACCGCTGCCCGGCGTAGTGCTCGCGGTAGAGCCGTTCGAGCGCGGCGGGCGACATATTTTTGTTGAGAAGATCGGTAAAGAGCGGAACGGTGACCGTCATGCCACAGTAATAGTCGCACACATAGGGATCGAACACGGGGGTACGGGTAAGTCCGCACACCGCCTTCATTTCGGGCAGATGCTTGTGCTGCTGTCCGAGCGCATACAGTCTTGGGGTGTCGAGGGATGCGGGGCGGTCTTTCGCCTCATATTCCGCGATCCCCTTTTTCCCTGCCCCCGAGTACCCGCTGACCGCATGGCAGACGAAGGGATAGTCGGGCGGCGCGATGCCCGCACTGACGAGCGGATAGACGAGCGCGATAAAGCCGGAGGCGTAACAGCCCGGATTTGCGATGCGTTTGCTGTTTGCGATCGCCTCGCGGTGCTTTTCGGAAAGCTCCGGGAATCCGTACGTCCAGGCAGGATCGGTGCGGTGCGCCGTCGAGGCGTCGATGACGATGGTCTTCTTATTCTCCACGAGCGCAGCGGCCTCGCGCGCCGCATCGTCCGGCAGGCACAAAAAGACGACGTCCGCTCTGCTAAACGCCTCTTTGCGCGCGCCCGTGTCCTTGCGCGCTTCCTCGGGAAGGGTGATGAGCGCCACGTCGGCGCGTTGTTCCAACATTCCACGAATGCGGAGACCTGTTGTCCCCGCACTCCCGTCGATAAATACGTTGATCATGAGTTGGCGCACCTGCGCGAATTACTTGAGTTTCTTCTGATCGAGCATCGCCTTCACCTTGAGGGGAAGCCCGAACAGGTTGATGAATCCCTCCGCATCCTTCTGCGAATATGCACCGCCGTCGTCCGAGAAGGTCGCAATGTCCTCGCTGTACAGAGAATTGGGGGAAGTGATGCCCGCGCTCGTGACGTTGCCCTTATAGATGCGAAGTTTCACGTCGCCCGTCACCGTCTCCTGCGTCTTGGTGACAAATGCGGAGAGCGCCTCGCGAAGGGGCGTGAACCACTGTCCGTCATACACCATCTCGCCGAACTTGACCGCAACGAGTTGCTTGTAGTGATAGGTCGCCTTGTCGAGGCAGATCGTCTCGAGCAAGCGGTGCGCCTCATAGAGGATGGTGCCGCCGGGCGTCTCATACACGCCGCGCGACTTCATGCCCACAAGACGGTTCTCGACGAGATCGGCAAGTCCGACACCGTTTTCGCCGCCGATCTTGTTGAGCGTCTCGACGATCTCGACCGCCCCCATCTCCTTGCCGTTCACCGCGGTGGGGATACCCTTTTCGAAGTGAATGGTGACATAGCTCACCTTGTCGGGCGCCTTGACGGGCGAGACGCCCATCTCGAGGAAGCCCTCCTTCTCGTACTGCGGCTCGTTGGCGGGGTCTTCGAGATCAAGCCCCTCGTGCGAGAGATGCCATAAATTTTTATCCTTGGAATAATTGGTCTCGCGGTTGATCTTCAGCGGAATGTTGTGCGCCTCGGCGTACTCGATCTCCTCCTCGCGGCTCTTGATCTTCCAGATGCGCCAGGGCGCGATGATGGTCATTTCAGGCGCAAACGCCTTGATGGTCAGTTCAAAACGCACCTGATCGTTGCCCTTGCCCGTGCAGCCGTGGCAGATGGCGTCCGCCCCCTCTTTCTTGGCGATGTCGACGATCGCCTTCGCGATGACGGGGCGTGCGAAGGAGGTGCCTAAAAGATACTTGTCCTCATAGACGGCGCCCGCCTGCATGGTCGGGAAGATGTAGTCCTTCACGAACTCCTTTTTGAGGTCAAGCACATACAGCTTGGAAGCGCCCGTCTTGAGCGCCTTTTCCTCCAGACCGTCCAGCTCCGTACCCTGCCCGACGTCGCCGGATACCGCGATGACTTCGCAGTTGTCATAGTTCTCCTTCAGCCAGGGGATAATGATGGAGGTATCCAGCCCGCCCGAATATGCAAGAACAACTTTTTTGATTTTCTTTTCCATATGAAATTCCTCGCTTCGATTGATCATGTGTCATTATACAGAGTGCAGGGGCGCAAGTCAAGCGATTGCACCCCCGTTTTCGGATATTTTTTATATTTTATGTATAAAAATAATTTATAAGAGAAAATATGCGATATTTATGCAGTATTTAATGAATTTATAAGCTCTCATCTCCGCGCCAGAATGCATCGATATCTTTTTGGGTAAACGATGTTTCATAGGGCTTGGAAAAGGGCGCGCGTTCGTAGAACGTATAGCGATCCTGCGAGTTCTGCGTGCGGAAGGTCGCCACCCACGCGTGTTTTTTCCTGCGGACGTCCACGCACCCCTTCCGGACGTCATAGGTAAAGACGCCGCGCTTGGTCTTGATGTGGACGACCTCGGGGGTCACCTCCATCCCGATCGCCGTTCCCATCGAGACGCGCAGCGCATATACGCCGTATAAAACGAGGTAGGCGATGAGCAGAACGGGCGTGACGATCCAGAAGCCGATGTAGCCCGCAAAGGCAAACACGGCGCACGCCATGATGACGGGGATGGCAATGCAGCTGAATGCGACGATGCACTTTTTCATCGACCTGACAAAACGGATGATATAGGGCTGCTCCCTCATGATGCGGCTCCTTCCAACCAGACGCGGAACTGCGTGACCGTCTCCCCGTCTACCCTCGCTTCACATACGGCGCCGTCCGCAACGTCCTCTCGTATGAGCGTAAGCACGCTCCCCTCTTTTGCCTGCTTTACATAGGTGATCTGGAACGCCGTCAGACGGCGGGCGGAAAGTTCTTCCATCGTAAAGCAGTTGAAAAAGAAATCGGCATATTGTGCGTTGTTGGCATGAAAATAGTGGTCGCAATGGCTGTTGCGCACCTGCATTTCATAGACCGTCCGCCCCTCTTTGATGCGCGGGATCTTCCAGGACGGAGGCTCGACCGTTTTTTCCGCCCGGTACGGGCAGCGTGCGTGCGCTTCGCCGATCTGCTCGGGGGGCAAGAGAGAGAACGTCTTGAGGTCGACGAGACACCAGCGTGAAGCGAGCGCGGCGACCTCCTCCCCGCCTGCAAGCAGGCGGTAGTCACGTTCAAAGAAGACGTGACGGGGCGGAAGCGGCCACGTCTGCGCCGTCAGCGTTTCGCCGAGACGGACGGGGCGACGGAGGGCGCAGTATGTGTTGACGATGATGAACCCCAGCGCGCGGGGCTTTAAGTCGTCATAGCCGAACCCAAGTTCGTCCGCGCTTGCGCACGCCGCCTCCTGCGCGATGGAAAGCAGTGAGGACGGGCGCAGTTCATCTTTGAAGTCAAAATCGGAATACCGCAAAATATATTGTGTCGTATTGCAATATGCGCTCATGTTCCAAATTATAGCACGCGCGTGCGCAAAAGTCAATGAAATGGCACTGTTCCAAGTTCCGAACGCATAAAAAGATGATCATTCGCCCGACGATGCCGCAGCGAGAAAGGCGAGCGTTCCCGCGCAGATCGTCTCTGCAAGGCGGAGCTGATATGCATCGGAAACGAGCAGCGCCTCATCCTCCGAATTGGACAAAAAGCCGCATTCTACGATGACGGAGGGATGCTCCGAGCAGTTGAGAACGTAATAATCTCCCTTCAGAGCGTCGCTCGCGCGCACACATTCGGGCATGGCATTGAGTGCCGTCTGAATGGCGCACGCGAGCGTATATGACAGCTCGTTTCCCTCGCGGAAAAAGACCTGTGCTCCTCTGCGCGAGGCGAGCGAAAAGAAGTTCTGATGCACGGAAATGACGGCGGCGGGCGCGCTCTCGCGAATGATCTCCGCCCGCTTCTGCATATCCCGCTTCTTGTATCCCTGCGTGGCGGTGCCGTACAGTCCCGCCTCCGTCGGCCGCGTCTGCACGACGAGAAACCCCGCTTCCTCGAATGTCTTCTGTAATTTCCGCGCGATCGAGAGATTGATGTCGCTCTCCTTCTCTCCCGTCACCCGTCCGACGACGCCGCCGTCCACCCCGCCGTGCCCCGCGTCGATGACGATGGTCATGCGCGTGCTTCCCGCCGCCGTCTGAGAGAGTGCATATACGCAAAATCCTGCCGTCAGCAGGATGGAACAGACGATGGCGAGTGCGCCGAACAATACGCGGTGGCGGCGCAAAAATGATACCGCTTTCATACCGCTATTGTATGCGGACGAGCCGTGTGCAATGCCGCCGCACGCATGAAAAAAGACGGAGCGATCTCCGTCTTTTCAAAATTGTGTTTAAGAGACGACGCGCAGAACGGTATCGACGCGGGCGACGCCCTCCATCGCATTGATCTTTGCGATCGCGCTGCGGATGGCAAGTTCGTGCGTCTCGTGCGTGACGAGCACGATCGGCACTTTTCCGTCCTCCTGGGCGGCGCGCTGCAAAAGGTGCGCAATGGAAATGTTGTGTTTGCCGAATACCGTTGCGATCTTGGCGAGGAACCCCGCCTTGTCCTCCACCGTCATGCGCATATAGTATGCACTCTTGAAGTCGGAGATGAACTTGGTCTCCTTGTCCGCATTCGCGGTATTTTTGAAGGTGGAATATTTGTTTTCACTGTGCGTTGCGGCATAGATGATGTCGGAGACGATGGCGCTGCCCGTGGGAAGCGCGCCCGCGCCTCTGCCGTAGAGCATGACGTCGCCCACCGAATCTCCCGTCAGGAAGACTGCGTTGAAACTGTCGTTGACGGACGCGAGCGGATGCCCCTTGCGCACGAAGGTGGGATGTACGCGCACCTCGATGCCAGCATCCGACTGCTTGCCGATGGCAAGCAGTTTGAGGACGTAGCCAAGCTCTTTTCCGTCCGCAATGTCGTCTTTGGAAATGCCCGAGATGCCCTCGCGGAAAATCTTCGTATACGGAACTTTGGTATGGAACGCAAGCGAGGAGAGGATGGAGAGCTTGTACACGGCGTCAAACCCCTCGACGTCCGCCGTGGGATCCGCCTCCGCATAGCCGAGCCGCTGCGCTTCTTTGAGGCATTCCTCGTAGGAGGAGCCTTCGTTGGTCATCTTGGTGAGGATGTAGTTGGTCGTGCCGTTGGTAATGCCCATCATCGACTTGATCTCGTTCGCCTGCACGCCGTCGAGCAGTGTGCGGATGATGGGAACGCCGCCCACGCAGCTCGCTTCAAAATACAGCCCCGCGTTCTGGCGCTTTGCAGCGCGCTCCAGTTCGTGCGAATACTTACAGAACAGCTCTTTGTTGGACGTGACGACCGTCTTGCCCGCGTTGAGCGCGGCAAGTACATATTCGCGCGCAGCCTGGACGCCGCCGATGACCTCGACGACGATACTGACATCGGGGTTGGAGACGATCTCCGCAATGTTCGAGGCGACCTTCTCCGAGGGAACGCCGAGTGCGCGCGCCCGCTCACGGTTCAGCTCGAGCACGCTCTCGACCACAATATCCACGTTCTGGGTGCGCTGATAGAACTCCCTGTGCTCCGTCAGGATCTGGTACGTTCCGCCGCCCACAACGCCGAGACCGAGAATGGCTACGCCTACTTTCTTCATAAACTTTCCTCCGAACTGTTCAGATCATACAAGTATTTCAGCCCGTCGAGCGTGAGCATCTTGTCGATGACATCGATGCAGCCCGTCTCCTTGGCGATGGTTTCGGAAAATCCGCCCGTCGCGATCGTCATGACGTCGCTCGTTTTCAGCTCTTTTCTGATCTTTTTGACGATATATTCCACCAATCCGGCAAAGCCGAATACGATGCCTGCCTGCATATTTGTGACGGTATTTGTCGCAATGACGCTCTTGGGCGCTTCGATCTCGACGCGGGGCAGCTTTGCCGTGCCCGAGACAAGGCTTTCAAGCGCGCCCTTGATGCCGGGAGAGATGACGCCGCCGATAAATTCGCCGTCCGCTGCAAGAATATTGAAGGTCGTCGCAGTGCCGAAATCGATGACGATCATCGGCTTCCCGCAGCCGTACTTTCTGAGCGCGGAGACATTGTTGACGATACGGTCTGCCCCCACCTCGTGCGCGTTGTCCACCCGCATTTTCAGTCCCGTCTTCATGCCTGGCGCGATCTGCTTGGGAATGATGTGCAGATAGACGCGCAGCATATGCTCGATGGTGTAATCGAGCGACGGCACGACGGAGGAAAAGATCCCGCCCGTGATATCCTTTGCGGAGATCTTGTTGAACGTCATCATTTCGGCAAGCTGCGCGCCGTATTCGTCCGACGTGCGCTTGAGATCGGTCGAGACGCGGAAGGAGATCTTGCACGCCGCCCCGTCGTAGATCGCATACTTTATGTTGGAATTGCCGATGTCAATGCATATGATCACCGTTTCCCTCCCCCTCTGCCGCGGGCGGCTGCGCCGACGGCTGCTTTTTCTTTCCGCCGATCCCCTTCTCCACCAACAGTACGACCCGATGAATCGCGGGCGCAATGACGAGGTTGAGACCGAGTTCGATAAAGAAGTTGAACGTCACAAGCCCGACCAGAATGAAAACAAGGATATTCATGCCGTTCATGTCCATGTGTCCCGAGATGGCGCCGCTCATGCACAGGCACCCGAGAATAAAGAGCGCCGTGTTGAGGACGGGGACAATGGCAGACGCCGTAAAGACCGCTGCGAGCGAATTTTTCTTCGCGATCGCACGGTAAGCGATCCCCGCGACCAGGCCCGCGACCGTCGTTTTGACGATACAGGTGAGCGTCGTTACGACGGGACTGTATGTCCAGATGACGGCATAAAAGGGAACGCTCGGCAATGTGATGACCTGGATGAGGACGACGATGCCGCAGGCAAACCCCAGAAATGCGCCGCCCGCAGGCCCTAACAGGATCGCGCCCAAGACGATGGGAATGAGCGAGAAATTGAGCTGCGCGCCGCCGACGGGGATCGTGCTGGCAAATACTTGCAGCACGATGACGAGGGCAAGAAGAACGGCGAGATACGCCACGTTCTTCGCCGAGAAGAACTTCTGCTTTTTCATGATACCTCCATCGGATCCCGTACGGGTATCCGTAGAACAATGAGATTTGATTTCCCGAAGCGGATACAGCCGCAAGCGTACCGTTCCGCCGATAAGGGTCATCAACAGGTATTATAGCAAAATACACCCGTTTTGGCAACTGATTGAACGCATTTCATCGAAAAATCAGCATTATCGGCACTTGCGGCACACGCCGCACATTTTTCCCCGCCCGTTCATACAATATAACAAAAGGCCGCAGAAAACAAACGGGATACATACTCTGCGGCTCTCTCCCGTCAAACGCCCGTTTGCGGGAAAGCTATAGGAGGAAAAACTATGAACTGCTGTTTTGGCGGCAATAAGTGTCTCTGGATCCTCATGATCCTGCTCATTCTCGGAACGTGCGGGAATGTCTTTTCGTCCGATGTGTTCAAGGGCTGCGGCTGGCCCATCCTCGCGGCGCTCGTGTACTGTATGTGCAAGAACGGAACCCTGCAATCCATTCTGAACAATGTCTGCGGTTCCTGCGGCGACGGCTGCAGCTGCGACTGAGCGTCGAAAAAAACGGACGTCCGCTCATGCGGGCGTCCGTTTTTTTAACGGATCTTATGGTGCAGTGCGTAGTGCTGCAATGCGACAATGGTCTTTGCGTCACAGATGGTGCCGTCCTCGATCATGGAGAGCGCGCGCTTGACGGGAACGTATTCGACATTGAGGAACTCCCCGTCGTCAAGGTGCTGTCTGCCCGGTCTGACGCCAACCGCCTCGTAGATGTAGATCTTCTCGTTGGTATAGCCGGGCGTCGGGTAGAGAACATAGAGCAGCTCCAGATCCTCCGCGACCAGCCCCGTCTCCTCTCCGAGTTCGCGCTCCGCGGCGACGATGGGATCCTCCCCTTCGCCGAGTTTTCCTGCGGGGATCTCGTAGATCGCCTCCTGATAGGCATACCGGAACTGTTTGACGAGCGCCACGGCACCGTCCTTTACGCAGAGGACGGACGCGCCGCCCGGATGCTCCACCATTTCCCTGCGGCAGGGTCTGCCGTCGGGAAGTTCCGCGTCGTCACAGCGCACGTTGATGATCTTGCCGCGGTAAATGTAGTTCTTTTTGACCGTCTTTTCTTCCAGCTGCATAGATGCCTCCTTATTTACAGCGTCTGCGCAAGGGCGAACAGAGCGTCGCTCTCCGCGCTTTCCGCATTGATATAGCGCAGAAAATAGCGGTATCCCGCCAGCAGCGCGCGCACCTCGGCGACGTCTCTGCGTGCAGACGCGGCGGAGAGTTCGGAGAAGATCTCCTCCCCTGCGACCTTTTCCTCGTCGAGAAGAGCGCGGCTCATGACGCGGTTGCGTTCGGCGAGGATGGCGGCAGAGATCTGCGAGAGCGTCTCTTCGCGCCGCTTGCGCTGTACGGCAAACTGGCCGCGCTTGCCGCACTCGGGGAAACATTCGCGCACGATATCGCGGAAAGGCTTGATCATGCGGCCCGCAAAGACGGAATAGCTCGCCGTATAGCTTCCGTCCACATAGAAATAGCGCAGCAGCAGATCGTTCATATGCATGGTGCCGGCGTCGATCTCCACAAACAGGCAGAAGACAAACGCAAGGATCTCCTGCCGTTCCGTCGGAAGAAAAGCGCCGACACGGCTTCCCGGGCCGGTTCCCGTGCGTGGGCGCAGATAGGCGCGCTTCGCCGCGGGATAGTCAAATCCGTCCGTGACTGCCGTGAAGAGGTTGGTCAGTTCCCGGCAACCGGCGATCTCCTTGAGCGCTTCGGAGATCTTTGTCTCCGCGTTGAGGTAGGAGCCGCCGATCATCTCGTCGCAGATCGACAAAAAACGCTGAATTCGTTCCACTTTATCCATCATTTCCATGCAATATTTCTCCCGGACACCTCTTTCTGAATTTATTATAGCATAAATCAAAAAATAATTAAAGAATTTTTCTGAAACATCTTGATTTTATTTTCATTTTTAGGTATAATAAAGCAAACAAAATATCTTGGAGGGCAATCAATTATGAAATCAATGACGATCTCTCTCGAAATGGCACAGCGCGTCAAGGAATTTGTCGCGATCACGCAGAACTGCGACTGCGAGATCCTGCTCAAGAGCGGCAAGTATGTTGTCGACGCAAAGTCCATCCTCGGCATCTTCAGCCTCGATCTTTCGAAGCCTCTGACCGTGGAGATCTACAGCGACAACTGCGAAGATGTTATTGCGAAACTTTCCAAATTCGCAAAGTAATTCACGACCGGACGCAACGGAGCCGCTCGCTTTATGAGAGCGGCTCGTTTGTTCTATTCTGAAATTTGAGATCAACGAACAAGGAAGAAGCACGATGCAGGTCAAAGGCGAAACATCGGTCAACAAACTCATATTGCTGTTTGTATTCGATAAAATGGAAAGCCCCCTCTCGGAGCGTACGCTGGTCGATATGTGTACCTCCTCCAATGACTGGCTCAACTATATGGACTGCACGGTGCTCATCCACAAGCTGAAGCGGGATGGATTCATCTGTGACATTCCCAGCGGCGACGACCCCCTCTATACCATCACGACGGAGGGCCGCGAAGCACTTGCCAACTATTATATTTCCATTCCGAAGAGTTCGCGCGAGGAGATCTCCCGCTATATCAAACTCAACGGCGCCAAGTTCCGCACCCGTCAGGAGTGCAAGGCAGACTACTACCAGAACAAGGACGGAACATACACCGTCAATCTCAAGATCCTCGCCGCGGTTCAGCCCATGCTCGAACTCAAATTTGTCGTGCCCGACAAGAAAACCGCAAACATGATCTACAAGAAATGGGAGGACAAGGCGTCCGACCTCTACTCCGTCGTCTACGAGACGCTTGTGGATTGAATTTATCACGAGGTAGCATATGGTCACTTATTCAACCAAGGGAACGTGTTCCAAACAAATCATCTTTGACATCGGCGAGGACAATACCATTCACAATGTCAAGTTCATCGGCGGCTGCAGCGGCAACCTGCAGGGGATCAGCCGCCTGGTCGAGGGGCGCACCCCCGACGAAGTCGTCGCGCTGCTCAAGGGCATCCGCTGCAAGCAGAATACTTCCTGCCCCGACCAGCTCGCACAGGCGCTGGAGCCGTACACGACGGAAGGCCGCGCAAAGACAGAGAACAAATAACAGATCACAAAAAAAAATCACGCGCCGAACGGCGCGTGATTTTTTTAACAGATCTTGTAGCCGGAAGCAAGTCCCCCCTCGCCTGTCTCGCGGTAGCGGGCATCGAGGTCTTTTCCCGTCTCGTACATCGTCCGCACAATGAGGTCGAAGGAGATCTTTCGTGTCCCCGAGAGGACGTCTGCGAGGTCGGCGCTGTCGAGCGCGCGGAGTGCCGCAACGGCATTCCGCTCGATGCAGGGGATCTGCACATACCCGCCGACGGGGTCGCAGGTCAGTCCGAGCTGATGTTCGAGCGCGATCTCGGCGGCGTATTCCGTCGTCTCGAGCGACTGTCCGAGCAGCGTGCAGACGGCTGCAGCCGCCATCGAAGTCGCCGTTCCGATCTCCGCCTGGCATCCCGCCTCCGCACCGCTCACGGATGCGTTGGTCTTGACGACGTTCCCGATCATGCCCGCCGCGGCGAGCGCGCGCACAATGCTCTCGTCGGAGAGCGACCTCTGATTTTGCAGATAGAGCAGAACGGCGGGAAGCACGCCGCTCGCACCGCAGGTGGGCGCCGTCACGATGGTGCCGCCGCTCGCGTTTTCCTCCGCCGTCGCATAGGCACAGCTGCAGATGAGACGCTTGTCATCCCCTCTGTCCGCACAATAGGCGCGATACAGCGTGGGTGCCTTGCGCTCTATCTGAAGGGCGCCGGGAAGTCTTCCCTCACGGAACAGCCCGCGCTCCACCGTCTCCTTCATGCTCTCCCAGATATGGGAAAGGTAGTTTTCAAACGACGCATCCTCAAACCGGAAGGCGACGTCGCCAAGGCCGATGCCCTCTCGTTCGCAGTAGGCGCGGATCTCCGAAAAATCGGCAAACGGGTAAACTTCATCCGATCGTTTTTCGGGTGCGCCAAGCGCGCGCACCGTTCCTCCGCCGACGGAGAGATAGGTGACGCTCCCCTCTTCCCTGCCGTCGTCGCCGAGCGCCGAGATCGTCAGCGTGTTGGGATGCGGGAGCGGTCGGTCGGACGTATCGAAGACGATCTGCGTGCGTGCCGCGGGAAGCACGGCGAGAAGCGCGCGGTCGGTGAGGTGCCCCTTTCCCGTCCGCGCGAGCGATCCGTACAGCACGACGCGGTACCCCGCTGCCGTGGGGTACCGCGTCAGAAAATCGCGCGCGGCGCGCTCCGGCCCCATCGTGTGGGAGCTGGACGGGCCGCGGCCGATCTTATATAATTCGCGAAGAGACTGCATAGAGTGCCTCGAAATCAAGCCTTGAAGTGACGATCCTCCGAGCAGAGCACGGCGATCCCGTATTGGTTGCAGAGACGGATGATCTTGCTGTCGGGAATGCCCGTCTGAACGATGGCAGTGATGCCCGCCTCCTTGCACTCTTCGAGGCTCTCCGTCGTCAAAAGTCCCGCGTCCGAGGCGAGAACGGCACCCTTGGTGCGTTCTCCCGCGAGCACGAACGCAAAGCGCAGCGCAAGCATCCGGTTGGTCTGCCCCGTGCCGATGCCGCACGTCTCATGTTCCGTACCGACGACGACCGCGCTCGAGTGCGCGTGCTTGGCGACCTTATAGTTGAATGCCAGGGCGCGCATCTCCTCCTCCGTCGGCTTACGCTCCGTCACACACATCGCGTTTTCAAAGAGCGCCGTATCATACGTCTGCACGAGCAGGCCGCCGTAGATCTTTTTCATGTCGAAAGTGGAGAACTGCACCTTGCTGCGGATATCGGGCATTTCGAGCAGGATGAGCGCCTTGTTGAAGCGCAGCTCCGCCATCGCCTCGGGCGTAAAGCCGACGGCGACGACCGCCTCGATCCCCATATCGCGGAAGCGGGATGCGATGCGCGCATCGACGACGCCGTTGATGGCGAGGATGCCACCGCGGAATTTGAGCGGATCGGCGCTTGCCGCGCGCTCGAACGCCTCGAAGAGGTCGCTGCCCGTTCCGGCGCTGCAGGGCACCGCGTGCTTGCAGGCAACGACGGCAGGCTCGTCAAACTCCTTGATGAGCTCGAGCGCCGCGTTCGCGTCGTGGATGTTGTTATAGGTGAGCGCCGCGCCCGCAAGCTGTTTTGCGCGCGCGATGGAGCCCTCTTTGAGCAGCGGCTCCCGATAGACGGCAGCACGCTGATGCGGGTTTTCGCCGTAGAGCATATCCTGCGTCTTTTCGTAGGTCACCGTAAGTGTCTTGGGGAAGGAGATCTTGATGTTATAGGAGAGATACTGCGCCACGAGCGCGTCATAGGACGCCGTATAGGAGAATGCCTTGTACATGAGGTACTTGCGTTCATCCTCCGAAATGGCGCCTGCCGCGAGGTCGCACAGAACGCGGTCATAGTCGTCCGTATCACAGACGGCGACCGTATTCATGAAGTTGCGCGCCGCCGCATTGAGCAGTGCCGCGCCGCCCACGTCGATGTGCGCGGCGGCCTCTTCGAAGGGAACGCCCGCCTCCATATCCTCCCGGAAGGGATAGAGATTGATGACGACGAGCTCGATGGGAAACACCTTTGCCTTGGCGCGGGAAAGCTCCTTGAGCTGTTCCGCCGTGAGCTGATTGGCAATGATCCCCGTATAGACGGCGGGATGCATGACGCGCACCTTGCCGTCGAGCGGCTCGGGGTATCCCGTCAGGTCGTGCGCGGAGAGCGCGTCGATGCCCGCTTCGCGCAGCACTTTGCACGTTCCCTCTGTCGCAATGATCTCATAGCCGTATTCGACGAGATATTGGCAGAATTCCACGATGCGGTCTTTGTTGTAGACGCTCACATACGCCCGTTTCTTTGCTTTCATATTTTTCTCCGATTTACCTGCGCCCGCTCATTTTGCGAGTGCATTTTCATCCATCCACTTTGCGACGCCGTCCTCTTCACAATAGCCGATGACGCCCGTCGCCTTTGCCTTGAGCCAATCGTCCGCATTCCGAACCGCATACTTTTCATCGCAGACATCGAACATATCCGAGTCGTTGGAGGTATCTCCGAAGCAGACGAGCTTATCGCACTGCAGATAGGAGCGCAGGAATGCCACCGCGTTCGCCTTGGTCGCTTCGTGCGGCGAGATCTCCATCCAAAAGTCATTCTGATACATTTCCTGATGAAAGATACAGATGACGCGCGGGTCGTACTTTAAGATATTCCACGCCTTTTCGATCTGCTCCTTGGGGCCGATGCACTTGAAATAAAACACATAGCCTGCGAGCAGTTCCTCGTCGGAAGATGCGGCGAACATCCTCGGATCATCCCTGCGCCGTTCCAGATAACGCTTCATGCCGAAAGATTCCATCCCCTTCCGCCATGACACGACCTCGCGCTGTTCGGTCGCGCCGTACACAAAGGGCATGATGCCAAAACTTGCAAGCAGCGACAGAACGTACGCCTTCATCGGATCTTCAAAACAGCAAAAACGCAGTGTCTGCTTCGTCGCATGATCATAGACAAGTCCGCCGTTGTAATAGACGGCGGGCAAGGTAATATTGAGACCGCGCAGCGCGCGCACGGCGCTGCCGACAGAGCGCGCCGTTGCATATGTAAAGTTCACGCCCTGTGCAAGAAGTGCATTGAGATGCTCCTGACTGTAATCGGAGACCCGTTCATCCTTGGTGAGAAGCGTGCCGTCTAGGTCGGAAACGAATAAAGTCTTCATGGTATTCTTCTCTCTATATTTTTTCTCACAGACATTATATCACAAATCACGCGACAAAGTTCGCAAAACAAAAAGCGATTTCGCGAAGCGCAAAAAATGTTTTGAATTGACAGAAAAAGAAAGGAAACCAAATTTTACCCCCTATTTCCCGTCGAAAGAAACAGGAAGGCCGTGTCTTAGAAAAAAACAAAAAAATTTCTGAAAAAGTGCGAAAAATTTCGGAAAATCATTTGACTTTCTCTTTGATTTTTGGTAGTATATACAAGCGCTGACGAATGCGGGTGTAGTTCAATGGTAGAATCCCAGCCTTCCAAGCTGGTCGCGTGGGTCCGATTCCCATCACCCGCTCCATTTTCGAAACAAGCAAAGTGC